>DAIOGR010000108.1:0-6988 GCA_036745155.1 Gaiella sp. | reverse complement strand
CGCTCGAGCACGGGCGCATGGCGCTGCGCGGCGTGCTCGCCCAGGAGATCCACCACCGCGTCAAGAACAACCTGCAGACGGTGGCCTCGCTCCTGCGCCTGCAGGCCCGCGCCGACAACGTCGACCCCAAGAAGGCGCTCGGCGACTCCGTCAACCGGATCCTCGCGATCGCCGCCGTGCACGAGGTGCTGACCGAGCATCGCGAGGACGACGTCGAGCTCGACGAGCTGATCGACCGCCTCCGCGCGATGCTCGTGCAAGGGCTCGTGGCCGGCACGGAGGTGACGTCCGACCTGGAGCCGGTGCCCCTTGCCGGCCAGCGCGCGACCTCGCTCGCACTCGTCTTCAGTGAGCTTCTCGGCAACGCTCTCGAGCACGGCGGCAGCCACATTTCGATTACGCTCCACGAACGCGACGGCAACGTCGTCCTCGCGATCGCCGACGACGGCGACGGCATGCAGGCGGCTGCCGACGGCACCGGCCTCTCCATCGTCCGCGCGCTCGTCCGTGACGAGCTCGGCGGCGAGCTGAGCCTCGTCGACGAGAGCGGCCTGCGTGCCGAGGTCAGGTTCCCGGCGCACGCATGACGGAAAGGACGGCGATGCGGATTCTCATCGCGGAAGACGAGACGATCATCCGGCTCGACCTGCGAGAGCTGCTCGAGCAGGCGGGCTTCGAGGTCTGTGCGGAGGCGAAGGACGGTGAGGAGGCGGTGGCGCTCGCCCGCAGCGCCGAGCCGGATCTCGCGCTGCTCGACGTGAAGATGCCGAAGCTCGACGGGATCGACGCGGCGCGGCGGATCCTCGACGAGCGCCCCATCCCGATCGTGATGGTGACGGCCTACGGGGAGGAGGAGCTCGTCTCACGCGCCGTCGAGGCCGGCGTCTTCGGCTACCTCGTAAAGCCGTTCCGCGAGTCCGACCTGTTGCCGGCGATCGCCACTGCGCGGGCCCGTCACGAGGAGCTGCAGGCGCTGCGGGAGGAGGCCGAATCGCTGTCGGAGGCGCTTGCGGCCCGCAAGGCGATCGAGCGCGCGAAGGGGCTGCTGATGGAGCGCGAAGGCCTGTCCGAGCAGGAGGCGTTCGCACGGCTGCGCAAGGCGAGCCAGATCTCCGGGCGGCCGCTCAAGGTGGTGGCCGACGCGCTCATCGCCACCCTGGACGTCGCTCCGTAACCGCGAGGCGCGCCTCGCGGCACGTCGTCAGTGTGCCTGCAGCAGCCGTTCGTCCTCGCGGCGTCGGACGAGCCGGCGCGCGAGCCATGCGAGGAGGGCGACCAGCGCGATCGGCCCGGCCACGACGAGCGCGTAGAGCACGGCGACCCCCTCCCACACGAGGACGTGCACGGCCTGGTCGAGCGCGCCGTCGAAGCGCGAGGGCGCCGGCGGTACGGCGGACCCCTGCTCGGTCTGCAGCTGCAGCTGGATCGTCGCGAAGCGGGCCTCGCCGGTCACCTGCGTGCTCTGCGCTCGCACCTGCGCGAGCTCGCTGCGTGCGGCGTCGCGGCGTGCGACGAGCGTCGCCTTTGTCTCGGCGTCGGTCCCGGGGGCGGCGATGCGGGCCGACAGCCGCGCGATCCGCTCGCGCAGCGCCGCCTCGCGCTTGCCGAGCTCGTCGACCTGCCCCTGCAGGTCGTCGATCTGCACCTGCTGCGCCTCGATCGTGCCGAGCCCCGAGAGGGACACGAGCGCGTCCTGCACGCGCGCCGTCGGCACGCGCAGCGTCATCGAGGCGGCGCCGGTCTCCGCGGTCGCGTACTGCACGCTGACGACGTAGCCGCCGAGCCGGCGTGCCGTTGCCAGAGCGCTCTGCGTGGCCTTCGAGAGGGCGTCGTTGTCCTTCACGGCGATCGTCAGCTGCGCCGAGTACCGCTGCGCGCGGTCCTGCGCGGGGGCGGGAGCCGTCGTCGTGGCCGCAGCCCCGCCTGCTGCGGCCTTCTCGACCGGGGCGAGCGCGGAATCTTGCGCGACCGTCGCCGACTCGGAGGCGAGCGGCGTGTCCGCGAGCCGCTGTCCCTGCTCGGAGTCGACGAGGGCCGTGACGCCGGCGACGGCCGCCACGATCACGGCTGCCGCCGGCACCGCGACGAGCACGAGCCGGCGGGGGGAGAGGCGGGCGAACGGCGACCGACGCCGCTGCGGCTGCGTGGCGGCGATCGCCCGCACGCGCTCGCGCAAGGCGTCGCCGGCGACGGGCCGGGTGGCCCGCAGCTCCCTGGTCAGGTCAGCGGAGTTCATCGTCTCTCACCTTCTCCTCGAGTTTCTTCAGCGCCCGGCTGAGCCGGGTCGACACGGCGGTGGGGCTGATCCCGAGCACGCGGGCGGCCTGCTCGCCCTCGAGCTCGAGCACGACGCGCAGGGCGATCACCTCGCGCTCACCCGCCGAGAGGCCGGCGATCGCCTCCTGCAGCTCGGGCGAGAGCCCTTCGACGAACGCGCCTTCGTGCGCCTCGGGCTGTGCTGCCGCCTCCTCGCGCCGGCGGCGGCGCGACTCGGAGCGAAACCAGTCGAGCGCCGTCGTCCGGGCGATGCCGATCAGCCAGGTCTTGGCGCTCCCGCGCCGGGCGTCGAAGCGCGGCCACAGCCGCAGCGCCTTCTCGAACGTGGCACCGGCCAGGTCCTCGGACAGGGTGCGATCCCGCGTCAGGTAGAGCAGGAAGCCGAAGACGTCGTCGAGGTGCCGCTCCGCCGCCTCGGCGAACGTGAGCGGCTGAGCGGTCTGTGCGAACGGCCTGGTCAGTGTCATCGCGTGCACGACCGTTGTACGCCGCGGGGTGGCTGTCACGTCACATGCTTTGCAGGGCGACCAGGCTCGGACGGGGATCGTGCCGGCCTTGCGACGACGGGGGCGAGACGCACGACGGGGCGGCTTGCGGCCGCCCCGTCGCTGCGAGTCCCACCTGCCGGTCGATCAGTTCCCCTTGCGTGGATCCACGTAGAAGTCGTCCATCTGCCAGCCCGCGCTCCCCGTCGGGGTGAAGCGGAACTGGACGCTCGTCGTGCCGTCGGGCGACACGAGCGAGAGCAGGTTCGCGAAGAAGTACACCGTCGGGGTCGGGCTCCAGGCCGGGCTGGCGCCGATCGTCGCGACCTTCTGCGTCACCACCGAGCCGTCCGGCAGGGTCGCGATGACGTCGACCTTGAGGGCCGACGTAGAGCTTCCGCCGACCGCGAAGAACCGGATCGTCGGCGACAACAGGCTGACGCAGATCTTCGGCGTCGTAGCCGATGCGCCGGCCGGGAGCGACAGCGACTTCTTGTCCTTCTTGCGGCCGACGAAGAACGGCTCGTTCCCGGAGACGATCGTGGCACCGCCCGCGAACGTCCAGCCGGTGCTCCCCTCGAAGTTCCCGCCCGGGGCGAGGATGTAGGGGCTCGTGTCGCCCCACTGGCTGAACGGGTAGACGACCGTGCCCGGACACGTCGTGCCCGCCGTTGCCCCCGTCGCTCCGAGGGCGAGCGCGGCAATCGCCGCTGCGACGGTCGCGACGAGCGCGACGAGCCGCGTAGATGGTGCCGCAGGTGCCACAGGTTTCTCCTTGCTCAAGAGGTACATCGACACTGCACTTCGCAGTTCGATCCGCGGACTGATCATCGGTCCGGCGCCTTGGTGCGGCGCCCCCCAAAAGGGTCTCCCGCGTCCCTCCCACGAGGGAATCTCGCACACGGAGCTCGCTCGGCCCCGGGGCCGCGAAACGCCGCTCAAGCCGCTGCTCGCCGATGCCGATCTCAGTCCCGTGAGCTCTGTGGAGTCACCCGCGCGAGCCAGCCCGAGCAGACCGCTGCTGCTCAGTCCGAACGCGGTCGAGGAGCCGGCCGTCGGAGAGAGCCGCTCACGGCTCGGCGAGCGTCCTGCGATCCGGGATTGGAGCGCGCTGCTCATCGTCGGGGGCGGGTTTCTGGCCACCTCCTTCGCCCTGCTCGTACTCGTCGACTCGAGCCGGTCGCCCGGGATCTGGGCCTCCGTGTTCGTCGTCACCGTGTATGCCCTCGTGTCCCGGCTCGAGTACGAGGTCGGAGTCGGATCGGTGGTTCCGACCCAGCTGATCCTCGTGCCGATGCTGTTCGTCTTCCCGCTCGGCCAGGTGCCGCTGCTCGTCTTCGCCGGCCTGCTCGGCGGCGCCGCCGTCGACGTCGCGGTGGGGCGGCTGCATCCGAAGCGGGTGGCGCTCACCATGATGGACGCCTGGCACGCCGTCGGGCCCGTCGTCGTGCTCGCGCTGGCGGGTGAGGGGCCACCGCAGCTCGATCAGGCGCCCCTCTATCTCGCCGCCCTCCTGGCCCAGTTCGGCGCGGAATTCGCGAGCTGCGTCGTCCGGGACCGGATCTCGCGCGGCATCTCCACGGTCGCCCAGCTCCGCTACACGCTGAGGAGCGCTCCGATCGATGCCGCGCTCGCCCCGGTGGGGCTCTGCGTCGCGTTCGTCGCGTACCCCGACCCGCTCGCGATCGTGCTGGTGCTGCCGCTCGTCTGGCTGCTCGGCGTGTTCGCCAGCGAGCGGCGGGCCGGGATCGACAATGCCCTCGAGCTTCGCGACGCCTATCGCGGTACGGCGCTGCTGCTCGGCGACGTCGTCGAGGCCGACGACTCGTACACCGGCTTGCACAGCCGCGACGTCGTCCACCTCAGCCTGGCCGTCGCCGACGAGCTCGGTCTCGACCAGTCGGCCCGCCGCGACACCGAGTTCGCCGCCCTCCTCCACGATGTGGGGAAGATCCGGATTCCCGGCGAGATCATCAACAAGCCGGGCCGGCTCACTCCCGAGGAGCGCGCGGTGATGGAGACGCACACGATCGAAGGCGAGAAGATGCTCGCGCAGGTCGGCGGCTTGCTGGGCACGATCGGCGGCATCGTCCGCTCCTGCCACGAGCGCTGGGACGGAAACGGGTATCCCGACGGTCTCGCGGGCGAGGCGATCCCCCGGGTCGCCCGGATCGTCGCGTGCTGCGACGCGTTCAGCGCGATGACGACGGACCGTTCCTACCGCAAGGCGCTGCCCTTCGCCGCCGCGGTCACCGAGCTGCGCACCCACGCCGGCACGCAGTTCGATCCCACCGCCGTCGAGGCTCTGATCGGGGTCGTCGAGCGGGGAGCGACGTCGGGCCGGCCCACCGGCTGATCGCAAGCCGGTCGCCGCGCCGCTCACTCCTCGTCGCGGAGCCGCTCGAGCCCGTCGAGGATCAGGTCCAGCCCGAACTCGAACTCGGTCTTCCCGTCGGGGCTCGACGGCTCGAGGTGCTGGTAGGCGTGCTCGACGACGTACGGGAAACGGTCGGCCGGGAGCTCGCTGAGGAATCCCTCGGCAAGGTCGACGAGCTCCTCGCGCGTCTCGAAGGGCATGTTGACCTGCCAGAGCGTGAACCCGGTGATATGGCTGTCGAGCGCGTGGTAGGCGTGGTGCGTGAGGTCGGCCGAGAACCCGGCCTGACGGAAGGTACGCAGTACGTCCTCCATCCACTGCATCTGCCTCGGGCTGACGCGGGTGCCGCGCATGAGCTGGCTGCACGCCCAGCGATGGCGGAGGAACGCCCGGTAGGAGGAGACCGCCGTCTGCCGGATCGCCTCCTTCCAGTGGACGCTCGCGGGCGGCAGCTCGATCTCGGCGAGCGCTACCTCGACGATCCCGTCGAGGAGGTCGTCCTTGTTCGCGACGTGGTTGTAGAGCGACATCGCCTCGACCCCGAGCCGCTGGCCGAGCTTCCGCATGCTCAGCTCCCCGAGCCCGCGCTCGTCGGCGAGCTCGACGGCAGCCCGCAGCACCCGCTCCCGCGTGAGGGGCTCGCGCCTCGTCGACTTGGGGTCTCGTCTCGGCATCACTGTCTGGCGACTTCAGTCCGGCGTTGACGTACTTACGGCGTACGTATACACTCCTCTTCGTAAACTTACACCGTCAGTCTCCATGACGTGGCGGCATCCGACCGAACAGGAGCGTCCCATGGCAGCTTCACCAACATCGACTCGCGGCCGGCTCGAGGCGGACGCGTTGGCCATCACGCCGGGTGTGACGTTGCCGCTGACGACCCGCGCCGTCCTCCACCGGCGCTACGGCGGCCCTGACGCGCTGCGGGTGGGCGAGCGCGAGATCGACGCGCTCGAGCCCGATCAGGTGCTCGTGCGCGTGCGCGCATCGTCGGTCAATCCGGCCGACTGGTACGGCGTCGAGGGCTTCTGGCTGGCCCGTTTCGGGAACGGCTTCCGCGCGCCGAAGAGCTCGCTCGTCGGGCTCGACCTGGCCGGCCAGGTCGTCGCCGTCGGCGGCGGCGTGACCGCCTTCGAGGTCGGCGACGAGGTGTTCGGCTCAGGCGCCGGCGCGTGGGCCGAGCATGCGGTGGCCAAGGAGGCCAAGCTTGCGCACAAGCCGTCGTCGGTCTCGTTCGAGGAGGCAGCGTCCGTCCCGGTCGCGGGGCTGACTGCGCTCCAGGCGATGCGGGACAAAGGCAAAGTCGGCCCCCGCACCCGTGTCCTCGTCAACGGCGCATCGGGAGGCGTCGGCACGTTTGCCATCCAGATCGCGCGCTGGCTCGGCGCCGAGGTGACGGCGGTCTGCAGCGGCCCAAACGTCGAGCTCGCGCGCTCTCTCGGCGCCGCGCGGGTCGTCGACTATCGGAACGACGACTTCTGCAGGCTCGCGGAGCGGTACGACGTGCTGATCGACGTCGCCGGGAGCCGCCCGCTCCGCCAGCTCGGCCGGGTGCTGACGCGCGACGCGATCGTCGTGCTCGTCGGGGCGCCCATGACGGCGCGCGGGCTCGGCCCGCTCCCCCACCTCGTCGCGACGAAGCTCGCGGGACTCCTTCGCCGCCGGTCGGTGACGTTCTTCGTCGCGCACATCGCGCGGGACGACCTCGAGCTGATGGGACGGCTGCTCGCCGAAGGAGCCGTGCAGGCCGTGATCGACCGCCGCTACGACGGCCTCGACACCGCCGCCGACGCGCATCGCTACCTCGGCGAGGGGCATGCGCGAGGGAAGATCGTCCTCACCGTGTGAG
>DAIOGR010000107.1:0-7000 GCA_036745155.1 Gaiella sp. | reverse complement strand
TACGCGAACGTGGCGCGGTGGCGGGAGACCCTGCTCGCCCGGCCCGCCTTCGCGGTGGCAGGCCCGGTGCTCTAGAGCAGCTCGGCCAGAGCGGCCGCGAGCTGCTCGAGGTCGCCGGCGGTGTTGTAGGGCGCCACCGACACGCGCAGGAGCCTCCTCCCCTCCCACTCCAGCACCGGCACCTCGATGCCGCGCTCGCGGAGCGCCCGTGCGAGCTCCTCGGCGTCACCGGCGGGGAGCTCGCTCGCCCACATCTGCGGCGCCGGCCTGCCCGACAGCGGCGGCAGCAGCCGGTGGCCATGCAGGGCCAGACCGCGGCAGCGCTCGAGGTCGAGCGTGCGCCATGCCTCGATCGCAGCCGGCACCGTCAACCAGGCGGAGGGGTCGAACGTGCCCTGCCACTCGTGCTTCGCTGCGAACGCCGCACCCGGCGCCCACCCCCATGAGGTCACCACCGGCTCGATCCACGGCTGGTGCTCCGGCCGGGCCCACAGGAAGGCCGAGCCCTTGGGCGCACAGAGCCACTTGTGGCAGTTCCCGGCGTAGACGTCGGCGCCGAGGGAGCCGAGGTCGAGGTCGAGCTGCCCGGGCGCGTGGGCGCCGTCCACGATCGAGAGCACGCCGGCCGCGCGGGCTGCGGCACACACCTCGGCAACCGGCAGCACGCTCGCGGTAGGCGAGGTCACGTGGCTGAGGAAGACGACGCGGGTCCGAGGCCCGATCGCCCCCGCGAGCTCACCCGGGGGGACAGCCGTCGTCCGGATCCCGAGCGCCTCCCAGGTCTTCACGAGCGCGCCGTACTCCTGGTCGGTGGTCAGCACCTCGTCGCCCGGCTCGAGGCGGAGCGAGCGGATCACTGCGTTCAGCCCACTCGTCGAGTTCGGCACGAACGCGAGATCCGCCGGGTCGGCCCCGACGAGCCCGGCGAGCGGCCTGCGTGCCTCGTCGAGCCGCTCCTCGAGCCGACGCCCGAGGAGCTCCGTCGGCGCCCGCTCGAGCTCGCGCTGCCACGCCTGGTAGGCCTCGAGCACCGGCCGGGGGCACGCACCGAAGCTCCCGTGGTTGAGGTAGGTGACGGAGGGATCGAGCAGCCAGTCCACGCGTCTAGCTTCGCACCCGGAGGGGCGGCGCTAGGGTCGCAGGGTGAAGTCGTGGCGCCGCCTCTTCGACGCGCGTCTCCCTCGTGCCGTGCAGACACTCCAGCTCGGCGGGCTCTTCAACGCATTCGGCAACGGCGTCGTCTTGCCGTTCACGCTCATCTACCTGCACAACGTGCGCGGCATCTCGCTCACCGCCGCCGGGCTCGTGCTGGCGACCAATGCCGTCGTGGCGCTCGTGTCCGGCCCCTTCTCGGGCCCACTCGTCGACCGGCTCGGCGGCAGGCGGGTGCTCGCACTGGCGCTGCTGCTGCTGGCAGCCGGGTTCGGCTCCTACATGCTCGTCCACCGTCCGTGGCAAGCATTTGCGGCCGCCGTGGTCACCGGCGTGGGCAACGGCTTCTTCTGGCCCGCGCAATCGACCCTGATCGCGGGTCTCACGCCGCACGACCGCCGGCATGTGGCCTTCGCGATGCAGCGGGTCGTGATGAACCTCGGCATCGGCCTCGGCGCGCTGGCGGGGGGCCTGATCGCCTCGGCGGAGCACCCGTGGACGTTCACGGTGCTCTTTGCCGTGGACGCCCTCACCTTCCTCGCCTATCTCGCGATCCTCTACGCGTTCGTGCCGGCCCCCGACCTGGGGCGGCCGCCGGACAGCGAGCGGGCCGGCAGTTACCGCGACGTGCTGCGGAACCGCGCCTTCCTGCTCGTGATCTCCCTCAACTCACTGTTCATCCTCGCGGGCTTCTCGGGCTTCGAGCTCCTGCCCGTGTACGCGAAGAACGAGGCGGGCGTGAGCGAGAGCGCCATCGGCGTCGTGTTCTTCGTCAACACCGCGGTGATCGTCCTGACGCAGCTTCCCATCTCGCGGGCCTCCGAGGGGCGCCGGCGCATGGCCGTCCTCGGACTGCTCGGGGTCACGTGGGCGGCCTCGTGGCTGCTGGTACCGGTCGCGGGGATCTGGCTGCAAGGGGCGGCCGCCGCCGTCCTGCTCGCGGCTGCGATGGCGCTGTTTGCGATCGGCGAGTGCCTGCACGGGGCGGTGCAGGCGCCGCTCGTCGCCGAGCTCGCCGAGCCGCGCCTCTACGGCCGCTACATGGCGCTGTCCGCGCTCTCGTGGAGCGTCGGCTTCGCGCTCGGCCCGGCTGTGGGGGCGCCCGTGCTCGACGCCTGGCCGACTGCGGTGTGGATCGGGGCGGCGGCGCTCTGCCTCACAGGCAGCGCCTGCGCGCTCCTGCTCGAGCAAGCGTTGCCGCGGGATGCCCGACGCACACCTGTCAGCGTCGCGGCATAGCCCGAGAGGACACGGGCAGGCACCGGAGCTAGAATGACGAACATGCTGTACACGACGGATGAGCCCCTCAGTACCGATGCCGAGCCTGCCCCGCATCCCGCGCAGGACCCGCTCCCGCGGCCCGGCGGAGGTCGTCGCACGCGCCGGCTCGCCCGTCCACGAGCTCGCTGCTAGCGGCCTCACCTGGGTCAACGTCGTCCAGCCGGGGCTGGAGACGGCGAACACGCTCGCGGAGCGCTTCGGCTGGCACCCTCTCGACGTCGAGGACATCGTCTCGAAGCGCCAGCGGCCCAAGGTCGACGACTACGAGGACGACGGCTACCTCTTCGCCGTCTTGCACTTCCCCGTCTACGACAAGACGGTGCAGCGTCTGAACGCGGCCGAGCTCGACGTCTTCATCGGGCCCGACTACCTGGTCACGATCCCGAACCGCGAGCTCCTGCCGGTGACGCGCCTGTTCGGGCGGTGCGAGCAGGACGAGGCGTTTCGCGAGCAGCTGTTCGCGAAGGGCACCGGGCGCCTGCTCTACGAGGTGCTCGACGACCTGTTCGACTACTGCTTCCCCATCCTCGACAAGATCGGACACAAGCTCGACTCGATCGAGGACGAGATGTTCGAGGGGCACGCCGAGGACGTCGTGCGTGACATCTCCAACGTGAAGCAGGAGATCATCTCCTACCGCAAGGTGATCAAGCCCGAGCGCTCCACGCTGCGGGTGCTGGAACGCCGGGTCGACAAGTTCCTGCCCGAGGAGCTCGAGCTCTACTTCGACGACATCGTCGACGCGGCCGAGCGGATCTGGGACCAGCTCGACAACTACAAGGAGGTCGTGGACGGCCTCGAGTCCACGAACGAATCGGTCATCTCGCACCGCCAGAACGACGTCCTGCGCCTGCTCACGATCTTCAGCGTCACGATGCTGCCGTTGACCGTGATCACGGGGCTCTTCGGGATGAACGTCGACTTCCCGGGATTCGGCACTCACCCGGCGTTCTGGGTGATCGTCGGGATCATGCTCAGCACGCTCGTCGGCATGCTCGGCTTCTTCCGCCTCAAGCGCTGGCTCTAGCGTCTCAGCGTGCTCCGGCTCGTTCCGCGCCGGTCAGGCGGCCCACGGGCCGATCCCCCCGATGCGCTCCACCGTCGTGCGCATGATCACGCCCGGAGGAGGGTCCGGCATGTTCGGGAAGACGACGTCGGGCCCGAGGTAGACGTGGGCGAGCTGCTGGAGGAGCTCGGGGGCGCCGCCCTCGCTCAGCCTGGCAGTGCCATGGACGACGAGGTACTCCTTCAGGCCCCAGTCGTTCACCCTCGTTCCCTCGAGCGACATCACGACATGCGGGTTCGCACGCACGTTGCGCAGCTTCCGCTGCCCGGTGCGGAGATGGGCCGAGACGATCTCGTCGCCGTCGAGCCCGACCCAGACACAGGTCACCTGCGGGCTGCCGTCGGGGTTCTGCGTGACGAGATGCGCAAGAGCACCCGCCTCGATCAAGGCCCGTGCGCTTGGGGGGAGAGCGGACATGTTCACCTCGCGACTGTGGGGCACCCGATCGTAGCGCTCGCCGGCGACTCCCCCGTCGTGGGGGATGCGCGATCCCCTCTTGTGAATGACCCTTCGCCTGCCGATACGTCCACGGTCCGATCACACACCCCGTCCAGGGAGGACGGCAATGTCTGCGACCGAGTCCGAACAACTGGAAGCGCCGGAGCTGGAGGAAGTGCTCCGCTGGCGGTTCGAGGTGCTCGCGCGTGCCGGCTACGACGCCGGCAGCGCCATGATCCTCGCTAGCCATGCGGAGGTCGACCTGCACGAGGCGACGAACCTCGTGCTGCGCGGCTGCCCGCCCGAGACGGCGCTCAGGATCGTCCTCTAGGGCTCGAGGTGAGATCGGGGCTCGGCCGCCTCATCTCGAGCTCCGGGACGGTTCACTCGCTCGAGGCCGGGCAATCCCCTCGAATGGGTGATAGCCACATCCCCCGCGGCATGGGACAACTCGTCCACACATGAGCATGGTTCCGAGAGGAGAAGGGTATGACTGCGGCACAGTTTGAACTGCTCGAAGCGACGCAGGCGGAGGAGCTTCTCCGCGCTCGTTTCGAGACCCTCGTCTGGCACGGCTGTCCCCCCGGCAACGCGCTTGTGATCGCGAGCCACATGGAAGTGGAGCTCCTCGACGCGGTGACCCTGCTGATGGAGGGCTGCCCCGCTCACCTGGTGCTGCCGATCCTCGTCTGACCCGACCCGGAGCAGCTTCCCCCGGCGCGGGTGAGCCGGCTCCCCCGGACGGGCGATGCGGGCGGCGGCGTCCCCGGCGACAACGAGAAGGCACTTCACTGCGGCAACAGGAGAAGGCGTCGAATGACTGTGGCAGAACTCGAAGCGCTCGGACCGGCGGCGGCCGACGAGCTCCTGCGAGCCCGTTTCGAGGCGCTCGCCGAGTGGAACATCCCGCTCGACGAGGCCCGGGCGATCGCGGAGTGCGTGGAGGTCGACATCGTGGAGGCGGTGCGGCTCCTCGAGATCGGCTGCCCGGGCCGGGTCGTGCTCCCGCTCCTCGTGTGACCGCACGAGTCGCGGCCCCCCTTCACACGATCCGCAGGCCGTCGAGCCCTTCCTCGGCAGCGGGCAGCTGAGGGTCGATCCGCTCGAGCGCAGCCACGAGCAGCGTCGCGACGGCGGTCGCCTTCACCCAGTTGCGGTCGGCCGGGACGACATGCCAGGGGGCGTGCCTGCTCGAGGTCTGCTCGATCACGTCTTCGTAGGCGGCGACGTAGTCGTCGAAGCGCTCCCGCACCTTCAGGTCGTCCTTCCGGAACTTCCAGCGCTTCTCCGGGTCGTCGACCCGCTCCTGCAGGCGCTTGCGCTGCTCGTCCTTGGAGACGTTGAGGAACACCTTGACGATCGTCGTCCCCTCGTCCACGAGCATGCGCTCCCACGCCACGATGTGGGCCGGGCGACGCTTCCACACCTGCTCGGGAGCCAGCTCGAGCATGCGTACTGCGACGACGTCCTCGTAGTGGGAGCGATTGAAGATGCCGATCTCGCCGCGAGCGGGCAGCACCGCGTGGACGCGCCAAAGGTAGTCGTGGGCGAGCTCGGTCGAGGTCGGCGCCCTGAACGAGACGACGCGGCACCCCTGCGGGTTGACTCCCTCGAACACCTTGCGGATGATCCCGTCCTTGCCGGAGGCGTCGAGGCCCTGCAGGACGAGCAGCACGCTGTGCTTCGCCTCCGCGAAGAGGCGCTGCTGCAGCTTCTCCAGCTTCAGCCGCAGCAGCTCGAGCCGCTCGGCCGCCGCCTCCTTGCCCTTCAGGCCGAGCTCGTCGGCCGTGTCGCGCCCCGCGAGATGCGGTGCCTTGCCGGGCTCGACGAGAATGCGCTCGATCATCGTCCGTGCAGAATAGACTCGCAGCGTGGCCGACCGCGGTTCCTTCCATCTCGGCAAGACGATCGATCCCGCCACCGGCAAGCCGGGCGCGGACGACCTCGTCGTCGGCTCGAGCGACCTGACCACCCACGGCGTCGTCGTCGGCATGACCGGCTCCGGCAAGACGGGCCTTGCCGTGGTGCTCCTGGAAGAGGCGCTCCTGGCAGGCATCCCGGTGCTGGTGCTCGACCCCAAGGGCGACATGGGCAACCTCGCCCTCACCTTCCCCGACCTGGCGCCCGAGAGCTTCAGGCCGTGGGTGAACGAGTCGGAGGCCTCCGCCGAGGGCATGTCCGTGGACGACTACGCGAAGAAGACCGCCACGGTGTGGAGGGAAGGGCTGGCGGCGCAGGGGATCGGGCCCGAGCGGATCCAGGCCCTGCGAGACGCCGCCGAGGTGACGATCTACACGCCCGGCTCCACCGCCGGCGTGCCGCTGAACGTGATCGGCTCACTGCGCGCCCCCGCCCTCTCCTGGGAGAGTGAGGCGGAGACGCTCCGCGACGAGATCGAGGGCACGGTGACGAGCCTGCTGGCGCTGATCGGCGTTGCGGCCGACCCGCTCTCGAGCCGCGAGCACGTGCTGCTCGCGAACCTGATCGAGAACGCGTGGCGGGCCGGGCGCGACCTCGACCTGGGGACGCTGATCGGTGAGATCCAGACTCCCCCGCTCCGCAAGCTCGGCGTGTTCGAGATCGACGCGTTCTTCCCTCCGAAGGAGCGGACCGACCTGGCGCTGAAGCTCAACTCGCTCGTCGCCGCCCCGTCGTTCGCCGCCTGGGGCGAGGGCGCGCCCCTCGACCCGCAGTCGCTGCTCTTCACCGCCGACGGCAAGCCGCGCGCGGCGATCGTCTACCTCGCCCACCTCTCGGACGAGGAGCGGATGTTCGTGTCCACGCTCGTCTTCTCGAAGCTCGTCACGTGGATGCGCGGCCAGTCGGGCACCTCCGACCTGCGCGCGCTCGCGTACATGGACGAGGTGGCGGGCTACGTGCCACCCACCGCGGCGCCGCCCGCCAAGAAGCCGATCCTGACGATCTTCAAGCAGGGCCGTGCCTTCGGCCTCGGCCTCGTGCTCTCCACCCAGAACCCGGTCGACCTCGACTACAAGGCGATGTCGAATGCCGGCACGTGGCTCGTCGGCCGCCTGCAGACCGAGAACGACAAGGCGCGCGTGC
>DAIOGR010000106.1:0-7009 GCA_036745155.1 Gaiella sp. | reverse complement strand
CCCGGTGATCGTCGCGCTCGGGGATCGCGACCCGAGATACCTGACCCACCGGGAGATCGACGCGGCGCTGGCGCTGTTTCCGGCCGAGGCTCGGGCAGGCTGGGTGGCGACCGACAGCGCCGCAGCCGTGGATCTCGAAAGCGCAGACGGGGTGTGGCTGCTGCCCGGCACGCCGTACCGGGACGCGGGCGCCGCATTCGCGGCGATCCGCCACTGCCTCGACACGGGGCTGCCCTTCCTGGGCACCTGCGGCGGGTTCCAGCACGCGCTGGTCGAGCTGGCTCGCACCCTTGCAGGTGTCTCGAATGCCGCCCACGCGGAGAGCGACCCCGCTGCGGCCGAGCCCGTCGTGAGCCGCCTTGCCTGCAGTCTCTACGGAGAGGTTCGAACAGTGACGCCACGGCCCGGCACGCGGTTCGCCGAGATCTGCGGCGCCGAGCCGTTCGATGGCTTCCACTACTGCGGCTACGGCCTCGCTCCTGCCTACGTCGAGCCGCTGGAGCGTGCCGGCGTCGTCGTCGGCGCAACCGCTCCCGATGCAGGCGTCGAGGCAATCGAGCTCCCCGACCATCCGTTCTTCCTCGCGACAGCGTTCCAGCCGCAGGTGGGTGCGAGCGAGACGGGGCAGCTGGGGCCGCTGCTCGACGCGTTCGTCGCGGCGTCGACGGGGTGAACAGTTCTCAGAGCTCAGAGCGGCTGCGCCGTCGGGCGCACGAGCACTTCGTTCACGTCGACGTGAGGCGGCTGCGACAGCGCATACATGACCGCGCGTGCGATGTCGTCGGGCTGGAGCGGTGCGTCGAGCGGCACCTGGTCGAAGAACGGCGTGTCGACCATGCCGGGCGCGATCACCGTGACGCGCACGCCGGTGCCGTCGAGCTCGAGGCGCACGTTCTCGGCCATTGCGTGCACGGCATGCTTCGTCGCGGAGTAAAGCGACCCCGGAATCGCCTTGCGGCCGGCGACGGAGCCGGTCAGCAGCAGATGCCCTCCGGACTCCTTCAGCGCAGGCAGCGTGGCGCGGATCGTCAGCGCAGCGCCGTAGACGTTGGTGAGCACCATGTCCCGCCAGTGCTCCACGGTGTCGCCGAGAAAGCTCCGCTGCGCCCCGAAGCCGGCGTTCGCCCAGGCGGCATCGAGACGCCCGAAGTGCTCCAGCGAGGTCATCACCGCCGCCTGCTGGTCGGCCCACTCGGTGACGTCGCACTCGACCGCGACCGCGCGCTCGGGACCGCCGAGCTCTGTGGCGAGCTCCTCGAGCTTGTCGATCGAGCGGGCGGCCAGCACGAGCCGCCAGCCCTCGGAGGCGGCGGCACGCGCCGTCGCGGCCCCGATACCGGAGGAAGCGCCCGTGATCAGGAAGACTCGCTCGCCCGTCATCGCTCCGACTCTAGCCGCACGCTCCAGGTGGCTGTCGACTCGGGCTCCCCACCGCAGCTAGCCGGTACGGCCGGGCCGCTCAGCTCCTGGACGTGCGCCGTCACCTGGCGGCCGCCTGCGACGAAGCGGACGGTGTTGCCCGCATGGGAGAGCAGGTGGAGATCGCCGACGCCGTCCAGTCCGAGCCGTCGTCTCACAGCGATCTCCGCTGCCTGCACGGGGGCATCGTAGAGGGTGCGTCCGCGGTAGTAGTCGAGCGGGATGCGCCCGGCGCTGAGTGCGGCCGCGACCGCCGCCGCTTCCCTCACCGGAACGCGACCGAGCTGGACGCCGAAGGGCACGACGAGCACGTTGGGGGCGAAGCGGTGACCGCCGAGGTGCGAGACCTGCCAGAGAGACCCGGCCGGGAGGTGGGCAGCGAAGGCGTCGTGCAGCGGCACGCCGAGCCGCGCGCAACATGCGTCACGGCGGCCGTGCGCACACACGAGGACGAGAGGGCGCTCGAGCGAGCTGCCCGCTGCCAGGTCCGCGCTGGGCAGATCGTCGAGCGAGCCGAGCTCGAGCTGCCTTGCCTGCCCGCCGCCCTCCGTCGCCTCCGCCTGGACGACCGTGACCCCGTGACGCCGGGCCGGCCGCCTGATCAGCAGCACCCGCCCGTCGAAAGCCTCGAGCGTCTCCCGCACCTCGCCGGACAGGCCGCTGTCCGCGACCGCGTCCCTCCCCCACGCCCCGCGCGCCTCGACGAGCAGCCATCGTCGTGCCGCCGTCGCCGTGCCCGCGAGCTCCTCTCCGGCCGCCAGCGAGAGCTCCGAGCAGCTCACGGCTGCACCAGCAGCTCACCCAGCAGCCGCTCGAGCGCCGGGTCGATCCCGAGCGACCGCTGGAGCGAGCGGTAGTCCTCGAGCGACTTCGCCCGGTCCCGCGACGGGCGCCGCACTGCCCGGAGCAGGAGGTTCTTCGGCGTGTGCTCGAGCTCGACGAACTCGACGACCTGCGCGTCGTAGCCGACGGCTCCGAGCAACAACGCGCGGACAGCGTCCGTGACCTCGGCGGCAAAGCGCTCCCGCAGGATGCCGAAGCGCAGGAACGGCTCGAGGGCTTGGCTCTCGAGCTGGGGCTGGAGCTCGTGCTGGCAGCACGGCACCGCGAGGATCACGCTCGCCTGCGCCCGCACGGCGCGGTCGAGCGCGGCGTCCGTGGCGGTGTCGCACGCATGCAGGCAGACGACGAGGTCCGCCTGCTCGACCCCCTCATAGCCCGCGATGTCCCCCACCTCGAAGCGAAGGCCGGCCATACCGAGGCGCCGCGCCAGCGCGTCACACTCGGCCACCACCTCCTCCTTCAGGTCGAGGCCGGTGATCTCGACGTCACGGCCGTGGACCTCCGTCAGCAGGTGGTGCAGCGCGAAGGTCAGGTACGAGCGGCCCGAGCCGAAGTCGACGACCCGGAGCTTCCCCGGAGGCAGCTCGCCGAGGACGTCGCCGACGAGCTCGAGGAACCTGTTCACCTGCCGGAACTTGTCGAACCGCTGGGCCCGAACCTTCCCCTCGGGCGTCATGACGCCGAGCTCGACCAGGAACGGCACAGGGATGCCCTCGGGCAGGAGGCGCCGTTTCACCCGGTCGTGAACGAGGCTTGCCCGCGCTCGCGTCGGAGGCCGGCGCAGGAGCTTCGGCTCCTTGCCGCCCGCGAGGACCTGCCAATCGGCGTCGGTCGAGTGCAAGAGCGCCTGCCGGAACTCGCCGCCGAGCAGGTGGACGAGACGGCGTACCGTCTCGTCGGGTGCGAGATTCTCGTCGACGGCGCGCGCGCCGTGATGGAAGGTCCAGCGGTAACGCAGCTCCCCCTGTACGAGCACCGGCGCGATCGTCACCTTCGCCGGACGCGAGGGGTCGCTACGGCGCGGCTTGCTGAGGGTGGCGCCGGTCAGCTGCTCGTTGCCGACCAGCTCCGCGGCCAGCCGTTCCGGCGTCGTCATTCGGGCTCGGCGACGATGCAGATCAGCTGGCCGTTGGTGACGGCCTGGCCGACGGCGACTCCGAGCCCGGAGACGACGCCGTCGCGCGGGGCGGCGATCTCGTTCTCCATCTTCATTGCCTCGACGACGCACAGCACCTGCCCGGCCGAGACGGGATCGCCGTCGGCGATGTCGACCTTCAGCACCGTGCCCTGCATGGGGCTCGTGACGGCGCCGCTGCCCCCGGCGCCGAACGCGTCGTGACGCGTGCGGCGGCGCCGGGCGAGCTCGCTCCAGGGGGGCTCGGTGAGGTGGAGGCGCACCTCGTAGGAGCGGCCGTCCACCTCGACGCCGACCACCCTGGCGCGCGTCACCGCTCCGTCCGACCGTCCCGATACCATAGTTGTCCAATGAGACAACTGCTCCGTCAACTGCTCCGCGCGCTGGGCGAGCTCCTCCGACTCGACGATGCCGTGGCACGTTCCGCCCTCCACGAAGCATCGCTCGGTCAGGAGCGCCAGATGGAAGCCGATCAGCGTCGGCGGCCCCTCGATCCGGAACTCCTCGAGCGCCCGCAGCATCCTCCGGCGGGCAGTCTCGCGACTCGTGTCGTGCACGATCAGCTTGGCGATCATCGGGTCGTACAGGCCCGAGATCTCGTCGCCGGCACGGATGCCGGAGTCGACGCGCACACCCGGCCCGGCCGGCTCCTGGTATGCCGTGATCAGCCCCGGTGCGGGCAGGAAGCCCTTGCCGACGTCCTCGGCGTTGATGCGGCATTCAATTGCGTGTCCGCGCAACGTCACGTCCTCCTGGCGCAACGAGAGCGGCTCTCCCTGGGCGACGAGGATCTGCTCCCGCACGAGGTCGAGACCGGTCACCATCTCGGTGACGGTGTGCTCCACCTGGATGCGGGTGTTCATCTCCATGAAGTAGTAGTCGCCGTCGGCGGTGAGCAGGCCCTCGACCGTGCCCGCGCTGCGGTAGCCCGCCGCACGAGCGGCGTTCACCGCGATCTCGCCGATGCGCGCCCGCAGCGCCTCGTCCACCGCCGGCGAGGGCGTCTCTTCGATCAGCTTCTGATGGCGCCGCTGGATCGTGCAGTCGCGCTCTCCCAGGAAGAGCACGTTCCCGTGCGCGTCGGCCAGCACCTGCGCCTCCACGTGGCGAGGGTTGACGAGATACCGCTCCACGTACACCGCGTCGTCCGCGAAGTACTTCAGGCCTTGCCGCCGCGCCGACTCGAAGGCGCGCTCGGCCTCGTCGGCGGCGTGCACCAGCTCCATCCCTTTTCCTCCACCCCCGGCGGCCGCCTTGATGATCAGCGGATAGCCGACCTCTGCGCCGAGCGCCACCACCTCTTCCGCGCCGGCGACAGGATCGGTGGAACCGGGGATGATCGGGACGCCGGCGGCCTTCATCGCGCTGCGCGCCTCCGTCTTCGACCCCATCAACTCGATCGCCGCAGGCGGAGGGCCAATCCAGGTGAGGCCGGCCGCTTCGACAGCCCGAGCGAACGCCGCGTTCTCGGCCAGGAACCCGTAGCCGGGATGCACCGCCTCCGCCCCTGCCCGCAGGGCCGTCTCGACGATCACGTCGGAACGCAGGTAGCTCTGGTCCGCCGGGCCTGGGCCGATCAGGAAAGCCTCGTCTGCGACCCTCGTGTGGAGCTTCCCCCGGTCGGCTTCCGAGTACACGGCCACCGCGCCGATCCCGAGCTCTCGCAACGTGCGGAACACCCGCACGGCGATCTCGCCTCGGTTTGCCACGAGCACTTTGGTGAATTGCGCCATCCTCCGCGTATTCTCCCCGACAGTGACGCTTCCCGACCAGCTAACCCTCGGGCGGGCCCTCGCAGTCCCTGTCGTGGTCGTCCTCTTCGCCTGGGGCTTTGCCGATCACGCCTACTGGGCGACCGCCGTCTTCGTCGTCGCGATGGCAACCGATCAGGTCGACGGCTGGCTCGCGCGTCGCCGAAACCAGACCTCGGCGTTCGGCTCGCTGCTCGACCCGATCGCCGACAAGGTATTGGTGATGGCGGCGCTCGTGATGCTGGTCGGCGAGGGGGTCGCGCCCGCCTGGATGGTGGCGGCGATGGTCGCCCGCGAGCTGCTCGTGTCCGGGCTCCGCCTGGCGGCGATCGAGAAGGGCGTCGTCATTGCCGCGCGCGACCTGGGCAAGCTGAAGACGTGGGCGCAGGCCGTCGCCGTTGCGATCGGCGGCCTGGCTGCCGCCGGTGCGTGGGACGACACCGTCGCGTGGTGGGCTCTGCTCGTCGCCCTCGTGCTGACATGGCTCTCCGGGCTGGACTACGCGCGCGTGGCGCCGCGCGTGCTGCGAGGCGACAGCGCGCTGTAGCGAGGCAACACGACCGCGGAAGGCGCTCGCTCGACGCCCTCGGCCAACCCCGCAGCCCGCCACGGGCTCGTGAGCGCATGCGGCTCGTGGCCGATCCCGACACCCTCGCGCGCGAGCGCGCCGAGAACAGCCGTCGTCACGGCCTCACCCGGCTCCGGTGCGAGTGCCAGCTCCACGGACAGAGGCTACGCGAGCCGGACGAGTCGCGTCGCGGTCGCCTTGAACGTGGCCACGACGACGTCGCCCTCGCGTAGCCCCAGGCGCTCGGCCGACCTGGCCGTCACCTCGGCGGTGACCGGGCCGACGCGTACCCGCACGCGGTTGCCGAGCGCGACGACGGACGCGATCGGTGCGCGTACGTGGTTGACGGCGGAGTCGTCGGGTGTCTCCCGGCCGATGGAGACGTCCCACGGGTACACGGCGAGCGCAACCGGGCCTGCGCCCGCGTCGGTCGTCCAGATCCTCCCGCCTCCGTCAAGGGCCACCTCGGTCAGTCCGCCTCCGGCGCGCGCGACGCCGTGGAGGACGTTGGCTCCCGTGAAGCTCGCCACGAACGCATCCGCAGGAGCTGCGATCAGGTCGGCGGCACTTCCCACCTGGAGCACACGTCCTTCGACGAGCACACCGATGCGATCGGCCAGAGTCGACGCGTCTTCGAAATCGTGCGTGACGAGCAGCACGGGAAGCCGGAGCTCGGCGAGCAGCTCGCGCAACTCGGCGCGCACAGCCGCACGGGTGTGCGCGTCGAGCGCCGACAGCGGCTCGTCGAGCAGCAGCACGCCGGGATCGCGGGCGAGTGCGCGGGCGAGAGCCACCCGCTGGCGCTCGCCGCCGGAGATCTCGGCGGGACGTGCGCCTGCGAGCTCGGCGATGCCGAGCTGCTCGAGCAAGGCGTCGACCCGAGCGGAGCCGCCGAAGGCGACATTGGCACGCACGGTCATGTGTGGAAAGAGCGCGTACTCCTGGAAGACGAGCCCCACCGAGCGCCGCTCCGGGGGGACGGAAGTGCCGGCGGCGGTGTCGAGCCAAACGCGGTCTCCGAGCGCGATGCGACCGGCGTCCGGTCGGACGAGGCCGGCGATGGCCCGCAGCACGGTCGACTTGCCGGCACCCGACGGGCCGACGAGCGCGACGGTCTCGGCACCCACGTCGAGCGTCAGCTCGAGCGCGAAGGACCGGAGAGCGTGGCGAAGGGAGAGGGTGAGCGTGTCCATCCGGGGATGAGCTTGACGGCGAGCAGCACGGCGCCGCTCACGATCACGAGCTCGGCGCCGATCGCGAGCGCCGTGTCGAAGTCGACGTCGAACTGCTCGT
>DAIOGR010000105.1:0-7017 GCA_036745155.1 Gaiella sp. | reverse complement strand
CCCGACCCGTTCGAGCCGAACGACGACCTCGACTTCGTCCGGCCCGACGGCGTCTACTACACCGGCATTCGCGCCCTCACGACGAAGCAGCGACCGGCCATGCAGGTGCAGGCGCAACTCGACGCCATCGAGGATCCACGTGACGTGTACCGCGTGTTCGTTCCGCGGGACGGGACGTTGCGGGCGGTCGCGAGCTCTCCCGAGGCGGACGTCGATCTCGCCCTCTGGAAGGAGGGCGCCGTCAGCGTCAAGCAGCGGCTCGTCGGCTCGGATCGGCTGGCGCGCGCCGCCACGAGCGGCCCCAGGGAGGCCTTCCGCTACCGGAACAACGGCCCGGGCCGGTTCGCCTACGTCGCGGTGACGCTGCCCAAGGGAAGCCGCGCCGCGGCCTACGGGTTGCGCATCTCGACCGGGCCGTAGGCCCCGCCTTCTACACCGGCTTGCGGCGCTCCACCGAGACGGCCGCATGCTCGACGGCCGGATCGAGCACGACGTCCGGCTTGCGCACACGCACGCGCACGGCCGTGACCGGCAGCTCGGCGAGAAGCGCGTCGGCGAGGGCTGCCGAGAAGGCCTCGAGCAGGTGATAGGCCCGCGCGTCGGAGAGCTCCCTGACACGCGCGACAACGGCACGGTAGTCGACGGCGTCCTCGATGCGGTCGCTGCCCGCGGCCGCCTCGTCCGCGAGGTCGAGCTCGAGATCGACGAGGAACCGCTGCCCCTCGCGCCGCTCGTGGTCGAGCACGCCGTGGTAGCCGTGAAGCACGATCCCCCGCAGCTCGATCGTCATGCCACCCTCCCCCGCTCCACCGCCGCGGCGACGGCGAGCGCCTCGACGTGCTCGCGCACGTCGTGCACCCGAAACAGGGCCGCGCCCCGGGCGAACGCCGCCACGGCGGCTCCGACCGACGCTGCGACGGAGCCTCGCCGCGCTTCCGGGTCGCCGAGCACCCGGCCCAGCGTGCTCTTGCGCGAGAGGCCGACGAGCACGGGCAGCCCGATCGCGACGATCCGGTCGAGCCGCCGCACGAGCTCGAGGTTCTGGTCGGGCGTCTTGCCGAAGCCGATGCCCGGGTCGACGCAGATCCGCTCCTCCGCGATCCCCTCGGCGACGGCGAACGCCACGCGCGCCTCGAGGAAGGAGGCGACGTCCTCGACCACGTCGGCGTACCGCGGCGCGTCCTGCATCGTCCGCGGCTCACCCTGCATGTGCATGAGGCAGACGTACGCGCCGGCGTCGGCCACCACTCCGGCAAGCTCGGGGTCTCCCCGGAGCGCGGTCACGTCGTTGACCATCTCGACGCCGAGCGCGAGCGCCTGCCGGGCCACCTCCGCCTTCGTCGTGTCGATCGACGTCGCCCTGCCCTGCAGCCCTTCGAGCACCGGCAGGACCCGGCGCAGCTCCTCGTCCGCCCGCACGGCTGCCGCCCCCGGGCGGGTCGACTCGCCCCCCACGTCGACGAGCGCCGCCCCGGCGTCGAGCATGTCGATCGCGGCGATGACCGCGGCTTCGGCCGACGCGAACCGCCCTCCGTCGGAGAAGCTGTCCGGCGTGACGTTGAGCACTGCCATCACGGCCGGGCGCGGCCAACGTTCTGCGAGCTGCTGTCGTCTCATCGTGCGGTGGACCGTAGCGTGACACAGGGGGTTCGCCGCGCACTCGTGGGCGTGCTCGGCCTCCTCACGCTGCTCGCGCTCGTCGCCGTCGCGGCGACGGGATCGACCCCGGGCGGCCGGGGCGGTGCGGAGCGGCCGTCCGAGTGGGCGCTCGACGTGGTCGCCAGCCTCGCGCTGGTCATTCTCCTGCCGGGGAGCTTCCTGCTCGTCTTCGTGATCCTGCTGCGGCCCGAGTCGTTGGTGCACGCGGCATCGCGGCGCGAGCGCAAGCGCGGCCGCGCGCCGTCGATCGTGGGGCTCGGACTCGCTGTCGTGTTGATCGTGCTCGCCGTGCGGCGCTTCGCCGGAGGCGAGGGGCCGGGCGGCGACCCCTCGGGGAGCCTCACGGGCGGACAAGGGGGTAGTGTCCCGGCCCGTGAGCACGCCTATGAGCCGCATTTTGCGCTCGTGCCCGTGATCGTCACGCTCGCGGTGCTCGCGATCGGCGCCGCCGCGGCGATCGTGGCGTCCCGCTCCCGCAGGAGCGACGACGGGCCGGAGACGCACGGCGTCTCCGCGGCGCTCGGCGACCTGCTGGACGACGCGCTCGACGACCTCCGGGCCGAGACCGACGCGCGGCGCGCCGTGATCGCAGCGTATGCGAGGCTCGAACGCGTGCTCGCGGCCTACGGGCTGCCGCGGCGGCCGTCCGAGGCCCCGGAGGAGTACCTGCAGCGCGTGCTGCCGACGCTGGAGGTGTCGCGACATGCCGTGTCCCGCTTGACGGCGCTGTTCGAGACGGCGAAGTTCTCCCAGCATGCCGTGGGCGCGACGATGAAGGAGGAAGCGGTCGAGGCGCTCGAGGCGGCGCGCGACGAGCTGCGCCTCGCGGCCGCCCGGCAGCGGGCCGCCCGCGAGGAAGCGCTCGCGCTCGCGGCGGAGCGTGCAGCCGGATGAGGCGCCTGCTCGTCCGCACCCTCGAGGTGGCGCTCGTCCCGACGGTCGCGCTGGGCCTCGCACTGGCGTTCCTCCCCGGGGAGGCTGCGCTCGAGCTGCACGTCTGGCTGCTCGTCGTCCTCGCCGGCGGCCTGCTCGCGCTCGTCGGCGCGATCCGCAGCTCGCGGCCTGCCCTGCCCTCGCTCTTCGACGCCGCCCTCGTGCGCCGCCCCCCGGAGGCGCCCGAGTTCCCGGCGCTGGCCCGCCTCGGCCGCGAGATCTCGATGGCGACCGGCAGCGCGTTCGACCTTCACTTCCGGCTCCGGCCGACGGTGCGCGAGGTCGCGTCCGGGCTGCTTCGCTTCCGGCGCGGGGTCGACCTGGACCGCCAGCCGCAGCGCGCCCGGGCCGTGCTCGGGGAGGAGACGTGGGAGCTCGTGCGAGCCGATCGGCCGACTCCTGCCGAACGACGCGGGCCGGGCCTGACACCCGAGCAGCTCGGGCGGGTCATCGCCTCGCTGGAGCGCCTGTGATGGAGCTGGCCGAGGTCAGGGAGCTCGCCGGGCGGGTGCTCGACGAGGTCGGCCGCGCCGTCGTCGGCAAGCGAGCCGAGCTCGAGATCGTCCTGCTCGGCATCCTCGCCGACGGGCACGTGCTGCTGGAGGACGTGCCCGGCCTGGCGAAGACGGTTGCCGCCCGATCGTTCGCGCGTGCGACGGGTCTCGACTTCGCCCGCGTCCAGTTCACACCCGACCTGCTCCCCTCCGACGTCACCGGCTCCTCCATCTGGAACCAGCGTGACGCCGACTTCGAGTTCCGGCACGGGCCGATCTTCACCAACTTCCTGCTCGCGGACGAGATCAACCGCGCCCCGCCGAAGACGCAGGCGGCGCTGCTCGAGGCGATGCAGGAGCGCCAGGTGACGGTCGACGGCGAGACGCGCCGGCTGGAGCGGCCGTTCCTCGTGGTGGCGACGCAGAACCCCGTCGAGTACGAGGGCACCTACCCGCTGCCGGAGGCGCAGCTCGACCGCTTCCTGCTCCGCACCGGCTTCGGCTACCCCTCGCGTGACGACGAGTGGGAGGTGCTGGCCCGGCGGATGGACCGCCGCGTCGACGAGGTGGATCTCGACCAGGTCGTCGATCGCGGTCGCCTGCTGCAGATGCAGGCCGCGATCGAGCAGGTGCACCTGGACGAGAGCGTCGGGCGGTACATCGTCGATCTGGTCGCGGCGACCCGGGACAGCCCGAGCACCGCCGTCGGCTCGAGCCCGCGGGGCAGCCTCGCCCTGCTGAAGCTGTCGCGCTGCCGCGCCGCGCTCGCAGGCCGCGATTTCGTCGTCCCCGACGACGTGAAGGCCGTCGCCGTGCCGGCGCTGGCACATCGCCTGGTGCTGAAGCCCGAGCTGTGGGTGCAGCAGCGCTCGGGCGACGACGTCGTGCGCGACGTGCTCGACCACGTGCCGACGCCGCCGGCGGAAGACGCCTCCGCGTGACCGCGCGGGCAACGCCTCGCCTGACAGCGTATGCGGCGCTCGCCGCGCTCGGCCTGCTGGGTGCGCTCGCCCTGCGGCGGCCGGAGCTTGTTGCCGTCGCGGCGCCGTTCGCGCTCGTGCTCGGGCTCGGGCTCTCCCGGCGCGCGCCGCAGATCCGCGTCGGCTTCGAACTGGACGAGGAGCGTGCCCTCGAGGGCGACGACGTGCACGCAGAGCTCGTGCTGCGGGCGGAGACCTCTGTCGATCGGCTCGAGGTGGCGCTCGCTCTCCCCTGGGGCCTCGAGCTCGCCGATTCCGCCCTGCCGCTTGCCTTCCATCTGCCCGCCGGCGACGAGCGCGTGCTGGCGCTGAGGCTGCAGGGCCGCTGGGGCTCCTGGGTCGTCGGCGACGTGCGCTTGCGCGCCTCCGACCGCTTCGGCGTGCTGGCCTGGGAGAGCAGGGTCGAGCGGCCCCGGGCGCTGCGGATCCTGCCGCACGCCGCCGCGTTGCGGGCGCTCGTCTCACCCGCGGAGACGCACACGGCGACGGGGAGCGAGGTGGCCCGTGTGCGCGGCGACGGCGTCGAGTTCGCCGACACCCGCGCGTTCGTTCCCGGCGACAGGATGCGGGCGGTGAACTGGCGGGCGAGCGCGCGCCGCGGCACGCTCGTCGTCAACGAGCGGCATCCGGAGCGGAACGCGGACGTGGTCATCTTCGTCGACAGCTTCTCCGACGCGGGCGAGGGCGGCACGGGGATCCTGGCGCGGGCCGTACGCGCGGCGATGACGGTGGCCGAGCCTCATCTGCGCCGGCGCGACCGCGTCGGGCTCGTGGCCTTCGGGGGGACGCTGCGGTGGCTCGAGCCGGGGTCGGGGGCGGTGCAGCGCTACCGGCTGATCGATGCCCTGCTCGAGACGCAGGTGTTCTTCAGCTACGCCTGGAAGGACGTCAACGTGATCCCGGCACGCACGCTGCCGCCGAAGGCGCTCGTGGTTGCGATCACGCCTCTGCTCGACCCGCGGGCGGTGGGAGCCCTGCTCGATCTGGCCGCACGCGGGTTCGACCTGGCGGTGATCGAGATCCCGGGCGACGCCTACGCGACGCGGCCGAGCGACCCGATCGACGAGCTCGCCTGGCGGCTGTGGCTGCTGCAGCGGGAGGAGCTGCGCGCGAAGCTCGTGGCCATGGGGGTGGCGGTCTCGCGTTGGGACGAGGACGCGCCCCTCGACGTCGTCCTGGAGGGGGTGAGGACGTACCGGCGCCACGCGAGGCTCGTGCGGCACTGATCGCCGGCGCCGCTTCCGTGGTCGCGACGGCGGGCACCGTCGCGGTGGCGGTGGCGTCGGCGGAGACGGATGCGGCCCGTACGACTGCCGCGATCCTGGGGGCGGGCGGCGTCGTCGTGCTGGTCGTCGTGCTCGTGGCGGGGCTGCCGCTGCTCGTCGTGGCGGCGGCAGCGCTCGTCGGCGGCGCCTACGCGGCGTCGCTCGCGATCGGCGCGGCAGGCACCGATACGGCCGCACCGCTCGTGGCGGCGGGCCTGCTGCTCTCGTGCGAGCTCGCCTTCTGGTCACACGAGCTGCGGACGAGCTCGCCGGACGAGCCGGGGCTGCGCTTCCTGCGGGTCGCCTGGCTGAGCCTGCTCGCCCTCGGGGCGCTCGGCGTGGGCGCCGGCCTCGTCACGCTCGTCGACGTCGCACGGCTGGACGGGGCGGCGGTCGAGGCGGTCGGCGCGGCTGCCGCGCTCGGGGTCGCCGCCCTCTTGCTCGGGAGCGCGCGCCGACGCACGTAGAGGCGAGCCGTGCCTGAACCGGCTCGGAGGCGGGGTGCTACGAGGCGGCGGGGTCGGGTGGCGGCTGCATCGCCGCGCCCGGGAGCGCCCGGGGCGAAGGGCGGAGCGCCGGCTTCTTCTCCGGCCCCACCTCGCCCTTGGGGGGCTCGACGGGCTTCACCTCTGCCGGGAACACCGTCTCCTCGGCTTCGCCGGCGATCAGCCGCTCGAACTGGTCCTTGTCGATCGTCTCGCGCTCGATCAGGATGCCGGAGAGCTGGTGCAACTCGTCCATGTGGTCGCGCAGCAGGCGCGTCGCGGCATCGTGCGCCTCTTCGATCACACGCCTGATCTCGTCGTCGATCTCGCGGGCGATCTCCTCCGAGTAGTCCGGCTGCGAGCCCATGTCGCGGCCGAGAAACGGCATGTCGTGGTCGCGGCCGAGCACCCGCGGGCCGAGCTTCTCGCTCATCCCGAAGCGCATGATCATCTGCTTCGCCGTGTGCGTCACCTTCTCGAGGTCGTTCGCCGCCCCCGTCGTCACCTCGTGGAAGACGAGCTCCTCGGCGGCGCGTCCGCCCAGCGTCATCGCCATCTGGTCCATCAGCGTGCCCTTGGTGGTCAGGTAGCGGTCCTCGCTCGGCAGGGAGATCGTGTAGCCGAGGGCCTGGCCGCGGCTGACGATCGAGATCTTGTGCACGTCGTCCGTGCCTTCGAGGTAGTAGCCGACGAGCGCGTGCCCCATCTCGTGGTAGGCGGTGATCTTGCGCTCCTTCTCGGAGAAGAGGCGCGATTTCTTCTCGGGGCCGGCGATCACCCGCATGATCCCTTCCTCGAGCTCGTTCTGGCCGATCGTCTTCTCGCCGCGGCGGGCAGCGAGCAGCGCCGACTCGTTGATCACGTTCGCCAGGTCGGCGCCGGTGAAACCGGGGGTTGCGGCGGCGAGCACGTCGAGGTCGAGCTCCTTGGCCAGCGGCTTGCCCTTCGAGTGCACCTCGAGGATGTCGCGCCGGCCCTTGCGGTCTGGCCGGTCGACGACGATCTGGCGGTCGAAGCGTCCCGGGCGCAGCAGGGCCGGGTCGAGGATGTCGGGCCGGTTGGTGGCGGCGATCAGGATCACGTTGTCCTTCACCTCGAAGCCGTCCATCTCGACGAGCAGCTGGTTCAGCGTCTGCTCGCGCTCGTCGTGGCCGCCGCCGAGGCCGGCGCCGCGATGGCGGCCGACCGCGTCGATCTCGTC
>DAIOGR010000104.1:0-7041 GCA_036745155.1 Gaiella sp. | reverse complement strand
TTCAACTTCGACGAGATCCCGCAGGTGGTGGGCGGCCCGTACGAGTACGGGGTGCCCGGCGCCCGGCACGCGGTGCTGAAGGGCGCCGCCCCGCAGGAGACGCCGGCATGAGTGACGAGCCGCAGGTCGTCCTCGTCGTCGCCAACGAGACGCTCGTGGGCGACGAGTTGATCGTCGCCGTGCGCCGGCGCGCCGCACGCGGGCCGATCCGTGCCGTCGTCGTCGCGCCGGTGAACGAGCCCGTCGCCGGCTACGTCGTCTACGAGGACTCGCGCCGCGCCGCGGCGGGACGTCGACTCGACCGCACCGTCGAGGCGTTTCGTGCCGCGGGCATCCCGGCCCACGGCGGCGTGTTCTCGTCCGGCCCGCTGGACGCGGTCAAGGACATCGTCGCCCAGGAGCACATCGACGAGCTGATCGTTTCGACCCACCCGGAGGAGAAATCGGGCTGGTTGCGCCGCAACCTGATGGACGAGATCCGCAAGGCGGCGGGCGACCGGCCGGTCGAGCATGTCGTGGCCGACGTGGCAGCACGCACCGGCACCGCCAACGTGCTCGTGGTCGCCAACGAGACCGTACTGGGCGAGCCGCTGCTCGAGCGCATCCGGCGGCGGGCACTGGAAGGGCCCGCGACGTTCCTGCTCGTCAGCCCGCAGAGCGACGCGCAGGCCTCCGAGCACCCGGAGGCGGAGCGGCGGCTTCGTGCGGCGCTGTCCCAGCTGCGGGCCGACGGCGTCGAGGCCCACGGCCAGATCGCCCACCCGGATCCGTACACGGCGGCGATGCAGGCGATCCACGACGAGCGCGTCGACGAGGTAATCGTCTCGACGTTCCCGGGTGAGCGGTCCGGCTGGCTGCGGCGCGACCTCGTCGGGCGTCTGCGCGGGGATTCGAAGCTGCCGGTCGAGCACATCGTGGTCGACCCGGCCCTCGTGGAGGTGGCCGCGTGAGCGCACACGCAGAGGCGTTGCCCGGGCACGCCGACGACCATCACGGGCCACCGGTCGCGAACAGCTCCTCGCGCCTCGCACCGACAGTCCTGGGGATGTTCCTCTTCATCGCCTCGGAGGCGATGCTCTTCGGCGCCTTCTTCACCGCCTACTTCTTCGTGCGCGTCGTCAACCCCGCCGCGCCCGACACGTGGCCCCCGGAGCCGTACGAGTTCCCGAAATTCGTCGCCGGCATCAACACCGCCGTCCTCGTCACTTCCAGCTTCACGATGCACTGGGCGCTCCAGTCGATCAAGCGCAACAACCGCCGCGGGCTTCAGGCGGGCCTCGTGCTGACGATCCTGATGGGCACCGCCTTCCTGCTCACGCAGGCCATCGAGTACGCCCACGTCGGCTTCAACACGGGCGACGGCGCCTTCGCATCGGTGTTCTTCGGCCTCACGGGCCTTCACGGCGCGCACGTCTTCATCGGCCTCACGCTGCTCACCATCGCCGCCGTACGCGCCTTCCGCGGCCACTACTCGCCGGACCACCACCACGGAGTCGAGATCCCGGGGATCTACTGGCATTTCGTCGACATCATGTGGCTCGTCGTGTACGCCGCCGTCTACCTCCTCTGAGCTCCGAAGGGGTCGTGACGGGCAATCCCCTGCGCAGCGAGGCGGCCGCTTTCCAGTGGGTGCTCGGCACCGTCGTCGTGCTCGCGCTCGTCGTCGCCGCCTCCTGGATCTCGACCTGGCTCGGCCTCGCGGTCGTCGTGCTCCTCGCCGCGCTCGCAACGTGGCGCGTTGCCACGAGGAGACGCCACGGGCCGCCGCAGCCCCCGGAGGAGCGGGCGGCCGTCGAGGACACGCCGGAGCCGTAGGCTCCGAGGTGCCCGGCCGCGCCGCCCGGCCTACGAGCCGGCGACGGAGGAGACGTACGCCGCGACCGCTGCGATCTCGTCGGCGCTGAGCTGGCCCTTGAAGGAGGGCATCACGCCCTTCCCGTTCGTGACGCGATCGGTCACGCGCGCCTTGTCGGGCTTCGCCTCGTCCAGGTTCGGGCCGACGCTGCCGTTCGCGCCCGCATCGGCCAGCGTGTGGCAGCCGACGCAGCCGGCCGAGGCGAACACCTTCTTGCCGGCGGCCACGAGTGCCGCGCCGCCTGCCGGCTGCTCCGGGGTCGTCGTGGTCTCGGTGGTCGCCGTCGTCGTGGTGTCGGTCGTGGCCGTCGTCGCGGGCTTCGAGGCGTTCGGGTCGCCGATCCCGGCGACGGACGCGACGTAGCTCGCCACGTCCTCGGCGTCCTGGCCCTCGACGAGGTCCGCGGGCATGCCCGGAGCGCCCGTCGAGGTCTGCGAGATCGGATAGGCGATCTGGCCGCGGACGACCTGGACGATCGTCTCCTCGCCGAGGCCGTCGCGACGCGAGGCGAGGAACGCATAGTCGAGATTCGGCCCGATCTGGCCCGCGGTGCCCGCGTCCGCCAGCGTGTGGCAGCTACCGCACTTCTGCGTGAACAGCACCTTGCCGTTCGAGCGGTCGCCCGTTCCCTCCGAATACCCGACGGTGCCCCCGCAGCCCGCGAGCAGCAGCCCGGCTGTGGCACAGGCGGCCGCCACGGCGGCGAGCCGCGCCCGACCGGCGTGACCGTTGGCGAGCTGAAGCCTCACTGCGCGCGAGTCTATCCCGATCAGCCGGATGCCGAGGCCGAGACCTGTTTCTTCAGCTGCTTCAGCTGGGCCTTCACGATCGGGACGTTGGGATCGTCCGGAGCGAGCACCAGGAACCGCTCGTACGCGGCGATGGCGACCTCGGCGTTCTGCGCCTGCTCGGCTGTCGAAGCGAGCTCGAGCTGGACGTTCGGGTCGTTCGGCTGCAGACGGGCGATGGTCTGATAGGTGGCGACGGCACTCAGCGAGGCGGAGTTGGCCGCCGTCAGCAGCGCGGTCACCTTGCTCGACGACTCGGCGTTGACCGCCTTGCCGATCTTGTTGTCCACGATGGTCTGGCCCTTGACGGTCAGGGAACCGGGGAAGCTCTGGCTCGCGCCCGCGAACGCCGCCTCCAGCTGCACCTGCTGCGCCTCGTTCTGCTTCGCCGTGGTGAGCGCGAGGTAGAGGCCTGCGAGCTCCCGCAGCCCGTCGGCGTCCTTTGGCTTCAGGTCGGTGTACGTCCTGAGGGCGCTGATCGCCTCTTCCGTCTGGCCGTCCGTCTGCAGCGCCGTGGAGAGGTCGCGCCACGCCTGCGGGTCACGGGGGCGCTCGACCGTCTGCTTGCGCGCCTTGGAGACCGACGGGACGCCGCTGGAACCGCCGTTGTTGCGAAGGATGTCGCCGATGCCGGTGCCGCCCGCGCCGACGCCGAAACCGACGAAGCCGACGGCGAAGACGAGTGCGAGGAACACGAACATCCACTTGGCGTGGCGCCGCAAGCGCGGGAAGAACATGGTGTCCTCGATGGCGGGCGCCATCGTCGGCTTGCGGGCCGGGGTCTTCGCTACGCCAGCATTCGGCTTCGTGCCCTTCGGGCGCCGTCGATCAACCCGTGCCATTCGATTCCTTTCTCGGACGTTCGTGTTCCGTCGACGAGCGTTTCGACCACATGGTGGGGCGCTCCCCCGAGCACCACGGCTGTGACGGGATCCTCCCACGGGACGAAACTCGTCTCGGCAAGGGAAATGATAGCCAGGTCGGCTCTCTTGCCTACTCCCAGCGTTCCGACCTCGGCCTCCAGGCCGAGGGCGCGCGCCCCGCCGAGCGTGGCCAGCTCGAGCGCCTCGGCGGCGGCGAGAGCGTCGGGACGTCCGGCTCGGGCCCGGGCCGCCTCGATGGCGGCCCGCATCTCGGCGAACATGTCGAACGACGGTGTCGAGGCCGGGCTGTCGGTGCCGAGGCCGACGCGGACACCCGCCTCACGCAGCCGCGCCAGCGGCGCGACACCGCAGCCGAGGTACGCGTTGGAGCGGGGGCAGTGGGCCACGGCGACGTCGTGCTCGGCGAGCAGCTCGATCTCGTCCTCCTCGACGTGGACGCAGTGGGCCGCCACGATCGCCGGTCCGAGCAGGCCCCGTTCCGCCAGGGCGCGGATCCCGGTCTGTCCCAGCGGGTCGGGCAACCAGCCCGGGGGGAAGTCGGGCCCGAAGCCCGCCCCCGTGGTCAGCCACTCCTGCTCGCCGAGGCTCTCGGCGAAGTGGGTCGCTACGGGCAGCCCGAGCTCGAGGCAGGAGCCGTACAGCTCCGGTGTGCACGTGTACGGCGCGTGAGGCGAGACGCCGAGCCGCACCCGGTCGGAGAGCCATGGCTCGATGCGCTCGCGCATGGGCGCGAAGAGGCGCTCGAGCGACTCCGGGCCGCCGAACACCTCCAGGTGGACGATCGCGCGCAGGCCGAGCTCGGCGGCGGCCACGGCAGCGGCGCCGGAGAAGCTCGCGTCCCCGACCGTCGTGATCCCCGAGCGCAGGCATTCGGCGGCGCCGAGCCGGGCGATCGCCACCATGTCCTCGTCGTCCAGCCGCTGCTTGCGGCGGATGTGCATGGCAATCCACGGCCCGAACGGGAGGCCGTCGCCGAAGCCCGCGTAGCACGCGTACTCGATGTGGGAATGCGCGTTCACGAAGCCGGGGACGATCACGCAGCCTTCGTGGCGCTCGCCGGCCCCGAGCTCCGCGGCCCGGCCGACGGCGGCGATGCGCCCGTCGTCTCCGATCGCCACGGCGCCGTCCCTGATCGGATCTCCCTCGACGGGCAGGACCCAGTCGGCGGAGACGAGCGCTACCACGTCCGGGTGGTCTCGTCGCCGTCCTCGTCGGCGCCGACCGCCTCCAGGTCGTCTTCGCCCACCTCGTCGAGTGGGAGACCTTCCTCGTCGAAGCCGCCGTCATCGAAGCCGCCGTCGTCGAAGCCGCCACCGTCGGGCCCGCCGTCGTCGGCGCCGGCACTGCCGTCGTCATCTGCGCTCTCGTCGCCGAGGGGTGCCGCGGCCCAGCGGCGCTCCATCAGCACCGAGAGCCAGATCGACGACTCGAACAGGATCAGCAACGGCACGGTCTCGAAGAGGAGCGAGACGGGGTCGACGGTCGGCAACAGGATCGCGAAGCAGACCATCAACACGATGCCGAGGCGCCGGTTGCGCCGGAGCTTGGCCGAGGAGAGGACGCCGATGCGGACGAGCGCGAGGATGAAGATCGGCATCTCGAACGCCAGCCCGGTGGCGAGGAGCACCATCGACGTGAAGGTCAGGTAGTAGCTCGCCCGAATCTGGATCGTGTAGAGCGACTCGTCGAAGTTCGTCAGGAACTCGACCGCGGCGGGCAGGATCACGAAGTACGCAAACGTGGCGCCCACGGCGAAGAGCGCCGTCGCGATCACCACGAACACCGAGATCACGCGCTGCGTGGCCCGGTCCATGGCAGGGGCGAGGAACGCCCAGATCTGCCAGAGCAGGATCGGCAGCGCAATGGCGATCGCCGCGATCAGGCTCACCTTCACGGCGGTGGTGAACGGCTCCGTGACGCCGAGCGTGACGAGCTGCTTGTCGGGCGGCAGCGGCTCCTTCAGCCACTCGATCAGCCGGGCGTGGAAGGCGAAGGCCAGCAGGAAGGCGGGGACGAGCGCCGCCAGCCCGAGCACGAGGCGATGGCGCAGTTCGCTCAGGTGCTCGACGAGGGTTGCCTCTTCGTCCGTCCCGAGGCGTCGGGGGGCGATCCGCCGGAGTCGCCTCATCCCGCTGTGCTGCTGGTTAGGAGACGGAGTCCCGCTCGCGCGGCTGCGACGTCACCTTGGCCGGCTCGACCGGCTCGGCGGGCGGCAGCTCCGCACCGTACGGCTCGTCGTCGTGCCTGTTGTCGCCGGTGACGGAGTCCTTGAACTCCCGCATCCCCTTGCCGAGCTGGCGGCCCATCTCCGGCAGCCGCTTGGGCCCGAAGACGAGGAGCAGCACGAGCAGGAGAATGAGCATCTCCCAGATACCGATTCCGAAAGGCATGGCGGGTACAGTAGCAGCGTCGCGACGGTTTCACGGAGGACGCGGGCGGGAACAACGCTTCCGTAACAGGCGTTGGCTCGTAAGAGGGCATCTGCGCCTCGTGCAGGTCCGGCTAACATGCCGGAACCGGGGACGACAGAACCTCCAACGTCCAATGCATCTCTCCGCGGACAGGAATCGAGGACGGACAGTGGCACTGCTCGAGATCAAGAACCTTCACGTGGCGCTCGAGGACGGCACCGAGATCGTCAAAGGGGTCGACCTCGCCGTCGACGTCGCCGAGAAGCACGCGATCATGGGCCCGAACGGGTCGGGGAAGTCGACGCTCGCGTACGCGCTGATGGGCCATCCGTCCTACGAGATCACCGAGGGCGAGATCCTGCTGGACGGCGACGACGTGTCCGAGCTGGGCGCCGACGAGCGCGCGCAGCGCGGCCTCTTCCTCGCCTTTCAGTATCCGCACGCCATCCCCGGCGTCACGGTCACGAGCTTCCTGCGCAGCGCGATCAACGCGAAGCGCAAGGCCGCCAACGGCGGTGAGGACAATCCCGTGCCGATCCCCGAGTTCCGCAAGGAGCTGCTGGGTGCGATGGAGGAGCTGAAGGTGCCGCGGGAGCTCGCGTCCCGCTATCTCAACGACGGCTTCTCCGGGGGCGAGAAGAAGCGTGTCGAGATCCTGCAGATGGCGATGCTGCAGCCGAGGATCGCCGTGCTCGACGAGACGGACTCGGGGCTCGACATCGACGCGCTCAAGGTCGTGGCGAACGGGGTCAACTCGCTCGTGGGCCCGCAGATGGGGGCCCTCGTGATCACCCACTACCAGCGCATCCTCAACTACATCACCCCCGACCACGTGCACGTGTTCGTGGACGGCCGCATCGTCGCGTCCGGTGGCGCGGAGCTCGCGCAGACGCTCGAGGCGGACGGCTACGAGGCGTTCATCCCGGCCGGCGTGGGAGGCGACAACGCATGAGCACCGCCGAGAACGAGGTCGTCAAGGGGATCCGCAGCGAGTACCAGTACGGGTTCTCGAACCCCGACGAGGCCAAGGACTACTTCTTCAAGTCCGGCCGCGGCCTCTCGCACGAGGTCGTCGAGGCGATCGCCGAGCACAAGAACGAGCC
>DAIOGR010000103.1:0-7099 GCA_036745155.1 Gaiella sp. | reverse complement strand
CGTTCGGCGCGGTGACGATCAGGTCGAGGTCGAACTCGCGCTCGAGGCGCTCGCGGACGATCTCCATGTGCAGCAGCCCCAGGAACCCGCAGCGGAAGCCGAAGCCCAGCGCCTGCGACGTCTCGGGCTCGTAGAAGAGCGCCGCGTCGTTGAGCTTCAGCCGCTCGAGCGCGTCGCGCAGCTCGGGATACTCGTCTGAGTCGCTCGGGAACAGGCCGGCGAAGACCATCGGCTTGACGTCCTTGTACCCCGGAAGCGGCTCACGCGGTGCAGCTCCCTTGCGGGTCGTCAGCGTATCGCCGACACGGAGCGCCGAGACGTCTTTCAGCCCGGTGATCACATAGCCCACCTCACCTGCCTGGAGTGTCTTCACCGGCACGCGGGAAGGCGACATGAATCCGAGCTCCTCGGCGTCGAACTGGGTGCCGAGGGCCATGGCGCGCAGTCCGGCTCCGGTCTCGAAGCAGCCGTCGACGACGCGGATGAACGCGATCACGCCACGGTACTGGTCGTAGGACGAATCGAAGATGAGCGCACGCGGCGGCGCCTCGGGGTCTCCCCCTGGGGCCGGGATCCGCTCGATGATCCCGTCGAGCACCTGGTCGACGTTGATGCCGGTCTTGGCCGAAATGCGGACGACGCTCGCTGCGTCGCCGCCGAGCAGCTGCGTCACCTCGACGGCTGCTCGGTCGGGGTCGGCGGAGGGCAGGTCGATCTTGTTCACGACCGGGACGATCTCGAGCTCGTTCTCGATCGCGAGATACGCGTTGGCGAGCGTCTGCGCCTCGATGCCCTGGGCGGCGTCGACGACGAGCACGGCGCCCTCGCACGCCTGCAGCGAGCGCGACACCTCGTAGGTGAAGTCGACGTGCCCGGGCGTGTCGATCAGGTTGAGCTCGTGGCCCTTCCAGTGCACGCGCACCGCCTGCGCCTTGATCGTGATGCCGCGCTCGCGCTCGAGGTCCATCGAGTCGAGCAGCTGGTCGCGCATGTCGCGGTCGGCGACAGTGTCCGTCAGCTGCAGGATGCGGTCGGCGAGAGTCGACTTCCCGTGGTCGATGTGGGCGATGATGGAGAAGTTGCGGATGTGATCCTGGTCCATGGCGATCAGGCCCGGATGCTAGCTGTCATGCGGTTTTGCCCCCGATTCCGCGCGATCCGGACCCGGCGTCGACGGAGACCACGTTGACCGACGATCCTGGACGCAGCCCGGCGGACCGGCCTACGCCGTGCGACCGCGAATCATCGACCGCAGTGCGTCGAGCTCCCGCACCCTCAGCGCTCTGCACGAGCCGAGGTACACCGCCAACCCGACCAGTAGCGCGACGCCCAGCGCCACGATCTGCGCCGGCACCGCGCGCCCGAGCAGCCGGTCGAGCCCGAACCAGGCGCCCAGGGACACGGCGCCGAAGACGAGCGAGGCGACCGTGATGCGGGCAACCGCGTCCGCCACACGGCCGCCGTCCACCTGCCCCACGCGCCGCCGCAGCGCTACGAGCAGTGCCACCACGCCGACGATGTTGACGAGCGCCGTCGCGAGCGGGATCCCCCACACCCCCAGCCGGTAGAGCACTGCGTCGAGCGCGGCGTTCAACGCCAGCGTGGCGACGGCCACCGTGGTGGGAATCCAGTTCGACTGCAGTCCGTAGAAGCCGCGCGTGAGCAGCAACATCCAGCCGTTGAAGACGAGGCCCAGCGAGAACGCGGCCAGGCAGCCTGCGACCACGGTGACGTCGGCCGCCGTGAACTTCCCGCGCTCGTAGACGAGCCGCACGATCGGGCCGGCGAGCACCGCCGACACGACAGCGGCGGGAATCAACAGGAACGCGATCTGCCGCAGGCCTGCGCTCACCGTCGCCCGAAAGCCGTCGAGGTCGCCCCGGGCGGCGAGACGGGAGAGGGTCGGGAAGAGGATCGTCGCGACCGCGACCGAGAACATCCCCTGCGGCAGCATGTAGAGCCGGAACGCCTTGTCGATCGCGGTCGGGGCGAGCTTTGGATCGAGCAGCCGCGACGCGAAGAGGGTGTCGATCACGGCGTTGACGTTGATCAGCCCGAGCGTCAGGGTCACCGGCAGCATCAGGGTGAAGAACCGCCGCACGGCGGGATCGCGCCAGTCGAGCACGAGCTGGAGACGGCCGTCGAGGCCGCGCAGCCACGGCACCGGCAAGAGCAGCTGGATGACCGTGCCCACGAGGACGGAGCCGGCGTACACATACAGCTGGGCGTCCTCCCCACTCGCCCGAGGCACGCCGAGGGCGAGGCCGGCGATGATCGCCAGGTTCCAGAACACCGGCGTCAGTGCCGGCACGGTGAAGTGGTCGTAGGTGTTGAGGATCCCCACGATCACACCGCTCAACCCGAGCAGCACCACGATCGGGAAGAGGACACGTGAGAGCCCGACGGCGAGATCGGCGTCGCCGCCGGGGTCGCCGAAGGGTCGCAGCAGCAGCGGCGCCGCGAGGATGAAGAGGGCGGTCAGCCCTCCCAGCACGAGCAGGACGAGCCAGAAGATCGTCGAGGCGACGCGCCAGGCCCGCTTGCGGTCGCCCTTCTCGATCAGATCGCTGAAGACCGGCACGAACGCGCCGGAGAGGGCCGCGTCGGCGAGCAGCGCCCGCATCAGGTTCGGGATCTGGAAGGCGACCGTGAAGGCGTTGATCCTGCCGGTGACGCCGAAGTAGTAGGCGGCGACCATCTCGCGCGCCAGGCCGAGCACGCGCGACAGCCCGGTCGCGGCGGAGAACAGCGCCGTCGACCGGGCGAGACGGCGACCGTGACCGGGCTCCTCCATCGCCCGGCGAGTATAAGGAGCCTCTGCCGGCGGGCCTGCCGGGCTCTGCTACGATCCCGCAGCCTGCAAGGCGCGGGCGCTATCGAGATGCCGAACATCAAGCAACAGAAGAAGCGCGTCGTCATCGCCGGCCGTCAGCGGATGGAGAATCTCCGCTACCGCTCGACGGTGAAGACGCTGACGAAGCGCCTCGAGGCTGCGGTGGCCGACGGCGAGGCCGAGGCGATCAAGGCGTCGCACCGCGAGCTCGTGCGCATGATCGACAAGGCCGCCTCGCACGGCTCGCTGCACCAGAACACGGCCGCGCGCAAGAAGGCGCAGGCCTCCCGGCTCGTGGCCGGCAGCTCCGTTTAGCCTCGTCCGCCTCGCTTCCGCTAGGGCCGATCGCGACTCGTGTCGATCAGCGCCCGCTGCAGCTCGAGGTCGGGCGCGAGCCTGCTGCCGCCCTTGAGCGCCAGGTCGAGCTCGGCGAGCCGGACGGTCGCGTCGTCCAGCTCCTCGTCCGAGAAGTTGTCGGCGTGCCCGGCGACCTTCTGTGCGTAATACGGGTTCATCTTCAGCCTGCCGGCCGACTCGCGCGCGCTCACGCCCTGGCCGGCGAGGCGCTTGAGCTGGCGCATGCGCCCGAGGTAGTTGCCGAGCGCACCGGCGAGACGCGGGGCGCTGTCGCGGCGCGGCTTCTCGTCCCGCTCGAAGATCGTCTCGCTGGCCGCGAGCACGCGGGCGGCGTCGCGCTCGCCCCAGCCGTCCGTGAGCTCGAAAACAGGCGTCCCGGCCACGGGCGCGACGAGCTCGAGGATCTCGCGCTCCCCCACGGGCTCGCCCTGGGCCCACAGGGCGATCTTGTCGATCTCCGAGGCGAGGCCGTGGAGGTCGTCCTCGCCGACGAGCTGAACGAGGAGCGCACACGCCTCCGGCTCGGCCCGCAGGCCATGTGACTTGAACCGCTGGCCCACCCAGCTCACACGACCGCGCTTGAGCACGGCGTATTCGAGCACCTGCCCCGCCTTCTCGACCGCCTTGCGCAACGCCCCGTCCTTCTTCGTCTCCTCCCCCACGAGGGCGAGCACGGTGTGCGGCGCGGGATCGGCGAGGTAGGCCACGACGGCGGCCACCTCGGCCGCTTTCCACGCGTTCGTCAGGCGTCCGTCGCTGCCCGGCCGTCCGTCGATCCCCTCGACGATCACGAGCCTGTCGTCACCGAAGAGGCTGCCGGAGTTGCACAGCGCCACCACGTCGGCGCCGCTCGTCTCCTGCGCCGTCACACGCTCGATCGCCTCGGCGGCGAAGTGGCGCCGGAGCCGCGCCAGCGCCGTCTCCACCTTCGGGCGATCGTTGCCCGTGATCAGGTACACGGGCTTGAGGGCGGGGCTGTCGGCCACGCGCCTACGGTACTCCACGGGTCGCGGGAGTGAGCTACGAGGCTGACTGCACCCTGATCCTCCGTCCGTCCGACTCGAGGACGACACGGCCGTCCTCGTCGGTGCGGTAGAGCGCGAGGCCGCCGACGGAGCGAAGCGCGGCGATCGTCTCGGCGCGCGGATGGCCGTAGTCGTTGTCGCGCCCCACCGAGATCAGGGCCACGTGCGGCCGGAGCACGCGAAGCTCCTCCGGGAGCCCCGGGTCGGCCGAACCGTGGTGCGCGACCTTGAGCACCTCGACGCGGCGCAACGGCAGGCGGCGGGTCACCGGAGACTCCGCGTCCCCGGTGAGGAGCAGGTCCGTCGCGCCGTAGCTCGCCAGGAGCACGACCCCGTGGGCATGGGGGTCCTCGCCCGCAGAGCCGCCGTCGTCCGGCCACAGGATGCGGACGCGCAGCCTGCCGAGGCGGTACGCCGCGCCGGCCCGCGCGGCGACAACTGCGGTACCGCGCTCCCTCGCGACCCGACGGGCCTCCGCGTCCTCGGGCCAGTCGCCGGGTTGCAGCGGATCCACCAGCGCGCCGACTGCGACGCCGCGGAGTACAGCGGGTACTCCCCCGACGTGATCGCGGTGCGGATGGCTGACGACAACCGCCGCGAGCGAGCGGAGCCCCAGGCGCCGCAGGCTGCGCTCGACGTGCGCCTCGGGCGGGCCGGCATCGACGAGGATGGCGCCCTCCCGCACCTCGAGCAGGATCCCGTCGCCCTGCCCGACGTCGAGCATCGTCACGCGAAGACCAGACGGTGGCTGCCACCGGGGCGGCGGGTGGACTGCCCACCACGCGGCCGCGGCCAGCAGCACGACGGTGACGCCGTCGACGAGGAGCCGCCGGCGGCGATACGGCGGCACCCGCCGCAGGGCTGCGGCGGCCACGATCGCGGCTGCAGGCACCAGGAAGACGAGCGGCGTGGACACCTGCGCGTGCGGGAACGACGCGACGAGGCGCGCCGCGAACGCGATCCAGGCGGCGCACAGGCCGGCGAGCCACGACATCGCAACCGCCGCGGACGGCACAACGGGGGCGACGAGTGCGGCAGCGAGACCGAGACCGAGCAGCAACGGCATCGCCGGCTCGGCGAGCGCGTTCGCCGGCACCGTCCAGAGGGGCACGACGCCGAACTGGAGCCACAGGATCGGTGCTGTGACGAGGCCGCACGCGCCGGAGATGCCGATCACCTCGACGAGCACCCACGGCAGCGGCCACCCTTCCTGGAAGCGCCGCAACCGCGGCACGGTGACGAGGATCGCCGCGACCGCCGCGAACGAGAGCTGGAAGCCCGGCTCGAGGAGCGACCGAGGCGTCCACACGAGCAGGACGAGCGCACCGAGCGCGAGCACGTGCCAGCGGTCGCTCGGGCGCGAGGCAAGCCACGCGAGCGAAGCTACGCATCCTGCCGCGGCGGCCCTCACGACCGAGGGCTGCCAGCCGACAGCGAGGGCGTAGCCGAGCACCGTCACGATTGCCGCGAGGTGGCCCAGGGCGCGCGGCAGCCCGACGACGTACGCGAGGCCGAGAACGCCAAACGCGATGAAGACAACGTTCTGCCCCGAGACGGCCAGGAGGTGGTAGAGCCCCGAGGCCTTGAAGGCGTCGCGCAACGACGGCTCGAGCCCCTCGTCGGCGCCGAGCACGACGCCCGCAAGGAGAGCCCTGCGCTCGCCCGACGTGCCGAGCGCGAGCGCCCTGTCGATCTCCGTGCGCAGCCGGTCGCCGACGCCTCCGATCCCGCCCCGCCGGCCGACGACGCGCCAGCTGCCGCTCGCGTGCAGGACGACGTGAACGCCCCTACGCGCGAGCCAGCCGCGCTCGTCGAAGCCGGTCTCGGGCCCACGCGGGGCGACCGGCCGCGCTCGCAGCGCGAGCACCGCTCCCTGCGGGGGTGCACGGCCCGCAGGAAGCTCGAGCAGGACACGCTCCCGCAGCGCGAGCCCCCCGAAGCGGCGCACGTCGCCCATGGCTCGGACGGCGAACCGTGTCCGCGCCGGTGGCGCCGTCACGACCACGCGTGCCTCCTCGAGCTGCCCGATGCGTTCGACAAGGACGCTGCGATCGAGCGCCTCGAGCCGGATGCTGCCCCACCACAAGCCGAGGAGGGCGAGGCTCACGCCGGCACCGGCCAACCCGACCGTTTGGCTCCGCCCGGAGACACCGGCGGCGCACGCCACCGCGAAGGCGAGGACGAGGAGCGCCGGCGGATGCAGCCAGTTCGCCGCACCGAGGCCGAGGCAGGCGGCGGCGACGAGCGCGGTCGGCGACCCGAGCGTGAGCGCCTGTTGCACACGGCGCCTCACGGCGTCACCAGGTCGCGCAGCTGCTCGATCCGCGCCGGCCCGATGCCGGGGATCGCATCGAGGTCGTCGACGGAGCGGAAGGGCCCGTGCGCCTGCCGCCAGTCGAGGATCTTCTGCGCCGTGACGGGGCCGACGCCGGGCAGCGCGTCGAGGTCCTCGATCGTCGCCGAAGCCAGGCTCACCTTCGCTCCTGCCGCCGTCGCCGACGGAGCAGCGCCGGGGGGAGGGCGACGGGGCACCACGACCTGCTGGCCGTCCGCCAGCGGAGCCGCGAGGTTCACGAGCGCAAGGTCGGCCTTGCGTGTCGGTCCACCCGCCCGGCGAACGGCGTCCGCGACACGTGCACCCTCGCGCAAGCGGTACAGGCCCGCACGGCGAACGGCCCCCACGACGTCGACGACGATCTGCGCCCTGGAGGCGGCATCGCCTTCGGCGATGCCCTGCAGCTGCGCCGACGGCGCGGGCGCCCGCGCCGTTCCGTGCGCGGCGACCCTGCGCCCCACGAGCGCGAGCACCACGAGCAGGGCGACGAGCAGGACCGCCGTGTGACGTCGAGGGAGCGATTCCAGCATGTCTGCAATACTGGCAACA
>DAIOGR010000102.1:0-7122 GCA_036745155.1 Gaiella sp. | reverse complement strand
TCACGCACGTGCGGAGCCACGTACGCGTCGAGCTCGCCCTCGAGGCGCAGCACGTGGGGTGTGGCCGGCACCAGATGAAAGGTACCGCCTCGAGGGGGCACCGACGACTACGCCCGCTTCGCGGCTCAGCTCCCCCGTGAGACGTTGAGGCGCACCGCTTTGCCCTGACGCAGCTGGCCGCCCGGCGGGTTCTGTGCCACGACGGTGCCGACCGGCTCAGCGGACGGCACCTCGACGACGTTCGCGGCGAGCCTGGCCGTGGACAGCCGGCTCTCCGCCTCCGCTCGCGGCAGGCCGACCAGATTCGGAACCTCGACGAGGCCCGACCCCTTGGAGACGACGAGCTCGACTCGTGCGCCCTTGTCAGCCCGGGCGCCGGCGGCCGGGCTCTGTGAGACGACGGTGCCCGTATCCCGCTCCGCGAAGACGTGCCGGCTGGCCACCTGGAAACCGCTCGCCACGAGACGGTCACGTGCTTCCGTTTCCGCCAGGCCGACGGCGTTCGGCACGGCTATGGTGGCCGGCCCCGACGAAACGATCACCTGCACCGACGAGCCTTTGTCCGCCTTGTCGCCCGGGGTCGGCGACTGGTCGATGACGGTGTCTCGCGCTGCCCCGTTCGACCGCCGCTCGAGGCGCGCCTCGAACCCTTCCGCGTGGAGACTGGTGACCGCACGATCGGCGGACAGTCCCTCGACCGAAGGCACCGAGCGCGTCTCGTCTCGCGTGACGAGCCACCACGTGGCCGCTGCGCCGGCGAACAGCAGCAGGATCAGCGTCGCGCCGACGGCGACCGGGTCGATCGGCCGTCTACGCCGCCGCACGAGGCTGACCCCGTCCCGCTCGTAGGTGCCGTCTTCCCGGTCCCGCAGCGTCGCGTTGCCGGTGACGACGACGGTTGTCTCGTCAGCCGGGGAACTGCTCTCGTATGACGGGACCGGTGATTCCGGCACGTGCCTGCTCCTTCTCGAGGACTGTTCTCGAGCTGCCAGTACCCGTCCCGCCGCTCTCCAAACGCCGCTCAGATCCAGCGCTGCCTGCGGGCAGCCACCGTCGTCCCGCCGATAACTGCGAGCACTGCCGCGACCACGATCCAGAAGACGCTCGCGTGGTCGAAGAGCGACACGTGGAAGTTCATCCCGAGGATCGCGGCGACGAGAGAGCCGGGCAGGAAGAGCACCGAGGCCAGGGTCAGGACTTTGAGGATCTCGTTCGTACGATGCTCGGTGCGGGCCATCAGGACGTCGAACGAGGCGACGATGGACGCGCGCGCGTCGCGACCCGCCTGCACAGTGACATCGAAGCGGTCGAGCAGCACACGGAAGCGCTGGGCCGACTCCGGCGTCGACAGAGCGTCCAGCTCCGGGTGGGTCAGGGCAAGGAGCGGCTCCCGGTGAGACGTCAGCGCTCGGTGCAGCGACCCGACATCGCGTCGAAGTCCGACCAGGCGCCGGATCTCTTCCTCGGGGTCACCGAGCGCGCCCCTGAGGGAGCGGACGTCGAGCTCCTCGAGCTGCTCCTCCACTCTCTCGAACGCCGTCGAGTACTCCCCGAGCACCCACTCGAGCAGCATTGCGAGGAATCCTGGGCCGTCGAGTCGCCCTGTGGCCCCGCTTCCCCTGGCTCGCTCCCTGAACTCAGCCAGGACCGCGATCGGGCCGGCATGGGCCGTGACCACCCAGCGCTCGCCGACGATGCAGTCGATGCGTGCGAGCTCGGCCGTGTCGGAGGCGTTCTGCGGCACGGACATGGTGACATGCGTGTACTTCGGACGGTCATCCAGGGCGGGCTCCGCGGTCTCGCCGACGATGCGGCGAACGGTGCCCTCTTCGATCTTCAGCAGCTCAGCTGCACGCTGGAGATCGGGGCCGTCGCGCTCGAGGTCGAGCCAGAGCAGCGCCGAGCGGGCGATCCGCCGCGGGAGCGAGTCGAGCCGGCCCTCGCGGGTCACCGTCTCGTCGCCGTTGAAAAGGGTAGCCGGCACGGGCTACGCCTACCCTCTACGCGCCGACCGGAACATCTAGCACGCCGGGGCGGCGGCCGGGTCGCTTTCGCGGCAGCTCCGAAACGTCCTCGAGCCGCAGCGTCGGCCAGATGACATAGCTGAGAAGAAGCTCGCCGTCGAGGTCGATACCGCGGCGGAGGAGCGCGAGGGCGGCTTTGTGCCGCGTCTGCAGGGCGTGCTCCTTCTCCGCCTCCGACTCATGCTTGCGCATGCGCGGGTGTTTCCCGTGTACGAGCCCGCGCAAACACGGGTCAGAGATCGGCTGCGTGGCTGAGCTCGATCGTGCCGTCGGCCCGGAGAACGGCGCGCCGGAGGGGGATCCCGCTCGCCCCGGCCTCGGTCGCCCGAGCCTCCAGCCAGCCGGCCTGATCGTCCGGTCTCGTCACGACGAGGATCTCATCGGCCTCGAACTCCCGGAGGGCGTCCTCGAGTGCCAGCACCGGATCGGGATCACCCGCTCGGGCCACGATCGTGTCACCGGGAACTGCGTCTGCGAGGCGTGCCGCCGCGCGAGCCGCGGTCTCGCGCGCCCGGTCGTCGTCGTTCGCGAGCCACTGCAGCCGCGACTGTCGCACCGTCGGAACGACCACGACCGTCTCCACGTCCCCACCGACCAGCCGGTGCACGGCCTCCTCGGCCAGCTCGACCGTCGACACGATCAGCACTCGACGTGTCGCGCGAGTGGGCTCTGACGGCGTCATCCTTGGCGCCTACCCTCGTTCCCGGCAGGCGAAACCTCTCACGCGTCACACCCGGCGATTCAACACCTCCTCGGCCGACTCCGACGTCTGGCGCACGAGCCACCGGACGAGGCCCTTCAGGTCTTCCTCGCCGCCGCTCGTCTGCCCGGCGACGTATCGCTGGCGCTCCGCTCCGTTGTCGGCGACGAGCGCGCGTGCGTGGAGGAGCGCCGCCCCGTTGCCCAGGGTCGAGGCTGTTGCCTCGAGGGAGTCGAGCAGACGCGTGATCCGGCTGCGTGTCGTCTCCCGCGCTCCTGTCTCGAGATCGACCATCCAACCCCTGACGCCGTAGCGGACCGCTCGGTAGCTGTTCTCGGCAATGCGCTCACTGGGGTGGACGTCGAGTTGCTGCTGCCGGTCGAGGCGTTCGGAAAGCAGCGCGACGAGGCTCTGGAAGACCGCGACGAGGGCAATCGCGTCCTGGACTCTCGTCTGGGTGTCCGCCACACGGAGCTCGAGCGTGCCGAACGACGCGTGGGGGCGGAGATCCCACCACAGGTACCTCGCATCCGGGAACACGCGGCCGAGCTGTCCCCAGCGCACGAACCGCGCGAAATCGTCCCAGTCTGCAAAGGCAGGGGGGATCCCGGCGCGATGGAAGCCGTCGTTGAGCGTGCGTCGCCCCGAGGCCAGCCCGGTGTCCTTGCCCGCGAGGTAGGGCGAATTCGCCGAGAGCGCGGCGAACTCCGGCAGGAAGCTCCGAACGGCGTTGTGAATCGCAACGGCGCGCTCCGCTCCCGGTACGGCGACGTGGATGTGAAGCCCACAAGGGATGCTTCCCGACGTGGCCCACGGGAACTCGTCGGCGATCTGGCGATAGCGTTCACCATCTGCGAGCTCGCCCCAATCGTCATCCCACGGGTGGGTGCCCGCGGCCGCGATCGCGGCGTCGGGCCGCGTGTGTCGACTCAGCTCGGCCCTGGCCGCTGCGAGCGCGACGCCGAGCGCCTGGGCGTTCCCCGCCACCGGCGTCACGATCTCGATTTGACTGCGGCGGATCTCCCGTGTGAACCGCGAGTCGGGGGCGGCGCGCTCGAGGGCGGCATCGACCGCAGGGACGAGCCCCCCGGTTTCGGGGTGGACGAGCATCAGCTCTTCTTCGAGCCCGACCGTGAACGGCGTGTCCCGCTCGAACGCGCGTCCGAGGGCGGCCGGGGTGGCAGGCTCGCACGGATCCCAGTTCGGGCTGCTCTCCGGCTCGAGCCGGAGAGCGACGCTGCCGGTGGTGGAGGCGGGCTGCGACATCAATGAGCGATACCCGGAGAACGGGGTCGTCGAAACGCTCGACGTTTCCGGATCGCCCCGGCAGGGCATCCCGTCGGAATGGAGGCTTCCAGCGAGACGGAGGTGACCGAGAAGCGGCCGGTGCTCGTCTTCTTCTCGAGCCGGCGTTCGGGGCCGTCGCGCCGCATGGCCAGCCTTGTCGCCTGGGTGAGCGTCAACCAGAAGCGTCGCCTCCAGGTCGTCGAGCTCGAGCTCGAAACCCACCGCGAGCTCGCGGAGAGGTTCCGGGTCTCGTCGGCCCCGGCTCTCGTGCTCGTGGTGGGAGAAGTCGTGGTCGACCGACTCGAGGGCCGCGCGACGGGCCCTCAGATCGACCGCTTCCTGCAACCGCACCTCGCGCCGGCGGGGTAGTCGCACCGTTCGACCGGAATCGTACGTTTGGAGACACCGCACCGGATGACCACGGGAGCGCTCGGCGCTATACGGCGAGTGCGACCTTCTCGGGCTCGAGCTCCCCGATTACCGAGTGGTAGGCACGCAGGTAGCCGTCGATCATCCGCTCGACGGAGAAGCGCTGCGCCACCTCATTTCTGATCTCCGTCTCGTCGAGGGCTCCGACGAGCTCGACGGCGGCCGGCATGTCCTCGACTGTGTCGACGACGACGCCGGTACGGCAGTGCGAGACGACTTCCGGCACGGAGCCGCGCCGCGTCGCCACGACCGGAGTGCCACAGGCCATCGCCTCGATCATCACGAGCCCGAACGGCTCTTCCCAGTCGATCGGGAAGAGGAGGCAGTGGGAGGTGCGGAGCAGCTCCACCTTGTCCGCATGCCCGAGCTCGCCGAGAAACTCGATCTGCCCGCCCAGGTGTGGCCTGACGAACTCGTCGAAGTACGCTATCTCGGCCGGCTCCCGGCACTTGGCTGCAAGACGCAACGGCCGGCCCGTTCGGTGCGCGACCTCGATCGCCCGGTGGGCCCCCTTGTCGGGTGACATGCGGCCGAGAAAGCAGAGTGCGTCGGTCGGCTCGCGCTCGACGTCGTACCGGCCGAAGTCGATCGCGTTCGGGATGTTCGCCACCCAGGGCAGATCGGGGGCTGGACGACGCTGGTTGCGCGAGAGGGACACGAGGCCGGCGCGGTGCGCGACAGAGCAGGCGGCGCGGTACATACGCCCTGGCTCACCTGTCAGCGGGCCGTGCACCGTGTGGACGAGCGGGGCCCTCGAGAGGCCGAACAGCGTCAGCCCGAGAAGGCCGGTGTGGTCGTGGACGACGTCGTACTCGTCCGACCGGCGCAGACACGCGAGCGCGTGATCCAGCTCCCAGAACGTCTGACCGATTCTCTCGCTCGGTGCGGCTTCGAAGACGGACACGAGGTTCGCCGACGTGTTTGAGTCACCGGACGCGAAGAGCGTCACGTCGATGCCGGCCCGCACGAGCCCCTCCACCTGCAGGTGGACGACCGTTTCGATCCCCCCGTACGCAACCGGCGGGACGCTGAACCAGACCGGGCTGACGACCGCGACCTTCACGCGAGCTCGTGTACCCCGATCTCGCCGGCGGCAATCGTCGCCCTCCATTCTCGCCCTCGCGCGCGAATCCCGGTCAGCGAGAGGTCGCCGAGCCAGGCCGGTGCCTGTCCGGCGACCGTGACGAGTCGGTCTTTCGCCGGGTCCGGTTGCAGGCCGAGCAGGAGACGGAGGCACAGGATGGGCGCGCCCGCCGCCCACGCCTGCGGCCGGGAGGCCGTCGGGTAGCTGACGGCGAACGCCGTTTGTGACCGATCGAATCCGGCGAACACCTCGGGCAGCGAGCCCGAGAATGACTCCGCGGCCGCGAAGAGGCCCGAGCAGAGGAGCTGGCAATCCTGGAGCATGCCGATCTCGAGCAGTCCCCAGGCGGCGAGCGACGTGTCGTGCGGCCAGACGGTTCCGTTGTGGTAGCTGATCGGGTTGTAGGCGATCTCATCGGCCGCCATCGTCCTGAGCCCCCAGCCGGACCACATCCGGCTCGACGTGAGGTGGGCGGCGATTTGTCGTCTGCGGGCCGGCGGGACGATCCCGCTCCAGAGCAGGTGGCCGATGTTCGAGCAGAGGGTGTCGACCCGTCGCTTGTCGCGGTCGAGCGCAAGCGCATACGCCTGTCGGTCGTCCATCCAGAAGCTCTCGTCGAAACGAGCCGCAAGCGTCTCCGCATCGGCCAGTAGCCTGCCGGCGAGGGCAGGGTCGCCCCATACCTCCCGGGCCAGCTCGGCCAGGCGCCGCTTGGCGTCGAAGACGTAGCCCTGCACCTCGACGGGTGCGATCGGAGTGCGGGCCACGCTCCCGTCGCGGAACCGCTGCGAGTCGCCGGAGTCCTTCCACGACTGGTTTTCGAGGCCACGCGGCGTGCGTCGCTCGTACTCGACGAAGCCGTCGCCGTCGCGGTCGCCGTGGTCGTCGATCCACTCGAGCGCACGGAGGGCGGGCCCGCGGAGCTCCCGGACGAGCTCGTCGTCTCCCGTCCAGCGCCAGACCTCCGAGAGCAGGACGAGGAAAAGCGGCGTCGCGTCGATCGAGCCGTAGTAGATCGGAAACCATGCGGCCGCGGCCTTTCCTCGGCGCACTTCGTGAGGGATCTTCCCCGGCTCCGCATCCGCCTCCGGGTGATCTCCCGTCGCCTGGAGGGCGGCGAGAGACCGCAGTGCCCCGATCGCGAGATCGGGCCCGAAGAGGAGCGTCTGCAACGACGTGATCAGAGTGTCGCGCCCGAACACCGTCATGAACCACGGCATGCCCGCTGCCGGCAACTCGCCCTCGGCCCCGAAACCACGCAGGCGGAGCGAGGCCAGGTCGGCGATGGAGCGTTCGATCACGGCTTCGATCTGGCGCTTCGACGTCTCCAGCCGCGGCACGGCGAGCCCGAAGGCGCCGGGCGAGCTTCGTCCGCGTCCTCGCTCTGCACCGAATCGGAGTCGCTCCACTCCGGTGGTGCCGCGTTCCGCACCCTTGCGCCCGGGTATCACCTCGAGCGAGAGCTCCCATTCCTCTCCGGCGGCGAGGTCGAGCTCGAACTCGACCATCGCCCCGCAGGCGTGGAGGTCACGCGACGAGACGACCCAGGTGACGAGCTCGCTCTCGGGATCGTCGAGGAGCAGCTCTCGCGCCCGGTA
>DAIOGR010000101.1:0-7140 GCA_036745155.1 Gaiella sp. | reverse complement strand
CGCCGCCGTCGTGCGCGGATGTCGTCGAACAGCCAGCCGACGAGGAACCCGAGCGCGACGGCGAGCACGATCACGACGAAGAGCGACGCCTCCGTCTTGAAGAAGACGAAGTTGACGGCGACGCTGTCGAGGTTGAACAACGCGAGCAAGACGGCGTAGACCAGCACGGCGCCGAGGGTGATGCGCCGCGGCGTCCAGGGGGACCTGCGGGCCGGCGTCGGTCTTCCGTCGGCGGGCGATGTCGACATTCCGTGCGGAGTCTAGGGACTCGCCCTACCGGACGCGAGAGTCAGGCCGCTGCCGTCTGCGCTGCGAGCGGCTGGGCCTGCCTCAGCACCAGGCGAGCCTGCGGCGGAGGGCTCAGCTGACCGGCGACGGCTGCCCGGAACGTCGGGCAGGGGGTCTCCCCGGGCAGGGCACACAGGCCCGCGGCACGGAAGTAGCAGTCATTGCAGGATGCTTTGGTAAGTTTGCCCATTGTTCTCCCTGGTACTAGCCAGGTCCCCTCTGGCCAGGGGGGATTGTGGCCGTCAGGTAGTCGCCCCGCAAGTCCCCGGCAGAGGAAAGTCCCGCAATTAGCGGGGGTTGCCCTCCCAGGCAAAAGCCTGCAAATCCGGGATTTCTACTGAAGTGTTCGCAGGGCGGACAACGCCTGTTGAAAACTCTCCACCGGCACGATGCGGAGCTTCCCTGCATAGCGCCGCGCCTCGTCGGCGTTATCCCCAGCCGGAACGAGGAAGACGTCGGCGCCCGCCCTGCGCGCGCCGAACACCTTCTGCTTGACGCCGCCGATCGGGCCCACCGATCCGTCCAGCTCGATCTCCCCGGTCGCAGCCACGCGACGGCCGCGGTCGACGTTCCGGCCGAGTTCCTGCAGCACGTCCAGCGCGAACGGGAGGCCCGCGGACGGGCCGCCCACCCCGCCGAGGTCGATGCTCACCTTGATCGGCAGCTCGATGTCGGCGGCCTGGGCGACGCGGATGCCGATGATCGCGCGCGCCGGATCGTCGGGTGACGGAACCGTGCGTACGGTGACACGCAGAACCTTGCCGTCACGGCGCAGCCTCAGGCGCACGGTGTCGCCCGGTCGCGTTCGCGCGAGCGCCTCCCTGAGCGCGAGCGGCGTTCGCACCGGCGCGCCGCGCGCCGAGACGATCACGTCTCCGGAGTCGAGTGCAGCGGCCGCGGGCGCATCGCTCGCAACGGCCTCGACGAGCGCACCCCTGGGAATCGCCTTGACGGGATAGCCCGCCGCCTTGAGGGCGACGGCCGCCGCGACCTCTTCCGAGCGGGCCATTTCGGCCAGTCCTTCCTTGCGGCGCTCCTCGAACGACGATCCCTCGGGGACGACGGCCCGGGAGTCCACGAGCGTCGAGCCGTCGGGCCGCACGAACGGAACGAGCCGCTCCGCCCAGGTCGCGCGTCGCACCGTGACGTCGACGTAGTAGATGGCGCCTGGCCCTGTATGCGGCTTCTCCCCGGCGACCTCGACACGGTCGGCCACGGGCTTCGCCGTGTTCGGGACGTACAGGTAGTCCCTCGAGGGGAACAGCCAGAGGAACGCGACCGCGAGCACGGCGGCGATCGCCGCACCGATCAGCAGGCGACGGGTCGGAAGGCGCGTCAGCACCGCCAGTGCGCCGTCTCTAAACGTTCGACCCGAAACGGCGCGAAGCGCGCCCCTTCAGGATCATGTCGCCCGGCTGCTGCGCAGCCGGGCGACATGCAGCAAGCATCGAGTGCGGCGTCTCGCAACAAGACTTCCCCGCGGAATGTTGCGAGACGCCGCACTAGGTGAGCCCGCGCGTGAGGCCGCCGTCGACGGTCAGGACCGTGCCCGTCACATAGGCGGCCTGCTCGGAGGCGAGGAAACAGACGGCGGCCGCGATCTCGGCGGGCGTCCCGAGCCGGCGGGCGGCGATCGTCTCGATCACGGCCGGCGCAGGCCCGTCCGGCCCGTACAACGCCTGCAGGCGCTCGGTGTCGATGCGTCCCGGGGCGATCGTGTTGACGGTGATCCCGTCGACGCCCACCTCGTGCGCCAGCGTCTTCAGCCAGCCGACGACGCCGGGCCTGATCGCGTTCGAAAGCGCGAGATTCGTGATCGGCTCCCTCACTGACGTCGACTCGACGGCGACGATGCGCCCGCGGCCGCTCGTGCGCAGGGACGGCAGGCAGAGGTCGACCAGCCGAACGTGCGGGAGGAGCAGGAGGGCCAGCGCGGCCTCCACCTCGGCGGCGGTCAGGCCGACGGCCGGCCCGGCGGGCGGGCCGCCGCCGTTCAGGACGAGCACGTCGACGCCGCCGAACGACTCGACGGTCACCTCGACGAGCCGCTCCAGATCGCCCGCCCGCGTGAGGTCACCGCAGACGGCGAGCGCGCCGATGCGTGCCGCCTCGCGCTCGAGTACGTCCGCGCGGCGCGCGAACATCGCGACGCCGGCCCCCTCGGCGGAGAGTGCCTGCGCGATCGCCAGTCCCAGGCCGTGGGAGGCGCCGAGCACGATCGCAGTGCGTCCGTTGAGACCCAGATCCATCGCCGCGGAAGCGTACAGGCGAGGCATGTTCAGGCACGGCCAAGAAAAGGGGCCCCACCGCGGGGCCCCTTAACGGTCGCCGGTCGTCGCTGCGTCAGGCCGTCTTAAGCACGCCGACGACGTCGCTCACGGCAGCGGCGGACGCCTTCAGCATCCTCTTCTCGTCGCTCGAGAGCCGGAGCTTGACGATCTCCTCCACGCCGTTCGAGCCGAGCTTCACGGGCGCACCCATGTACAGGCCGTCGACCCCGTACTCGCCCTCGAGGTAGGCCGTGCACGGCAGCACGCGCTTCTCGTCGAGGCAGATCGCGTCGACCATCTGCGCCGCCGCTGCACCGGGGGCGTACCACGCCGAGGTGCCGAGCAGGTTGACGATCTCGCCGCCGCCCTTGCGGGTGCGCTCGACCATCTTCGCGATCTTCCCCTTCGGGGCGAGTTGCTCGAGCGGCACACCTCCGACCGTCGTCGCCGAGACGACCGGCACCATCTGGTCGCCGTGGCCGCCCAGCACCATTGCCGTCACGTCCTTCACCGACGCGCCGGTCTCCCAGGCGATGAAGGCCGCGAAGCGGGCGGTGTCAAGAATCCCCGCCATGCCCACGACGCGCTCCTTGGGAAACCTCGACACGGCCTTGGCGACGTGGCACATGGCGTCGAGCGGGTTCGAGACGACCACGATGACGCACTTCGGAGAGCGCTTGACCACCTCTTTCGTCACCGCGGCGACGATGTTCTCGTTCGTGGTCACGAGGTCGTCGCGGCTCATGCCCGGTTGCCTCGGCTTGCCCGCGGTGATCACGACGACGTCCGACCCCGCCGTCTCCTCGTAGCCGTTCGTTCCGGTGACGTTGGGCTCGTACCCGAGCACCGACCCCGCCTGGTTCATGTCCAGCGCCTTGCCCTGCGGGAAGTTCGGGATGATGTCGACGAGGACGACGTCTGCGTAGTCGCGCCGCGCGAGCTCCTGTGCGCACGTCGCGCCGACGTTCCCGGCCCCGACCACCGTGACCTTCTTCCTACCGCTCATGATCCTGTCCTTTCGGTTTTTCCGGCCCGGCGTCGGGCCGGGTCGAGCCAGCGTCTCGATCATCGCACCGACGCGACGCCGGCGGGCGGTTGAGCGTCGCGCTGGTGGCACGACCGAGAAGTGCGCTCAGGTACCGTCCGGGGAAAAGCGGACAGCGGGAAGAGGAGAGCGATGAGCGAGTTCAAGCCGGGCCTCGAGGGCGTCGTGGCGTTCGAGACGGAGATCGCGGAGCCCGACCGGGACGGTGGCGCGCTTCGCTACCGCGGCGTCGACATCGAGGATCTCGTCGGCACCGTCCCCTTCGAGAAGGTATGGGGGCTGCTCGTCGACGACGCGCCCGAGCCCGGCCTCGTCGCTGCGGCGCCCTATCACCCGCACGGGCTCACGGGCAATGCGCCTGCCGACCTGCAGGCCGTGACCGCCCGGCTCGGGGCCGAGTGGGGGCTGGGGCAGCTGATCGACATCTCCGACGAGCAGGCCGAAGACGACCTGCGCCGGCTCTCGGCCACGATGATCTCGGTTGTCGCTCAGTCGGCGCGCGTCGCGGACGGCGAGACGACGCCCGTTCCTCCCGCCGTCGTCGCCGCCGGCACGACGGCGGCGGAGCGATTTCTGCTCGAATGGCGCGGGGAAGCCGACCCGAAACATGTCCAGGCAATCGACACGTACTGGATCTGCACGGCCGAGCACGGCCTCAACGCATCGACGTTCACGGCGCGCGTGGTCGCCTCGACCGGCGCCGACTGTGCAGCATCGCTCTCGTCCGCGGTCGGAGCTCTCTCCGGCCCGCTGCACGGCGGCGCGCCCGCCCGGGTGCTCCCCATGCTCGACGGTGCGGCAGCCGCCGACACGGTCGCGGGGTACGTCACCCACCTGCTCGACTCGGGCGACCGGTTGATGGGCTTCGGCCATCGGGTCTACCGTGCCGAGGATCCCCGCGCGCGCCTGCTGCGGGGTACCGCAGGCGAGCTCGGCTCGCCCCGCTTCCAGGTGGCCGAGGAGCTGGAGCAGGTCGCACTGGCCGAGCTGCACCGCCGTAAGCCGGACCGGGTGCTCGCCACCAACGTCGAGTTCTGGTCGGCCGTCGTGCTTGACGTCGCCGACATCCCACCCCGGCTCGCACCCGCGATGTTCGCCTGCTCCCGTACGGCCGGCTGGTCGGCCCACATCATGGAGCAGAAGCGACTGGGGCGGCTGGTGCGACCCTCGGCACGCTACGTCGGCCCCGGCGCCCGCCCGCTCCCGGCCGCCTGATGGACCTGTCCGAGGCTGCAGCGCTCGCAGACGAGTACGCGGCTCGTGGGCTCGAGAAGGAGCTCGCGACGCTGCGGACGGAGTGGGACGACGAGATCGAAGCTGCCGCCCGCGACGCCGACTACCGGGTGCGTGCGCTCGCGTATCGCTCGCTGGCGCAGTTTCGCTTCCGCCAGAAGCTCGAGCTCCTGCGACGCGGGCTCGAGGACGAGAGCCCCGGCGTGCGTGGCTCGGCGCTGATCGCGCTGGAGGGTCTCTCGCGGACGCATCCGGGCGACGTGAACAAGTACCGCCCGTTGCTGCACGAGCTCGCCGCGCGCGACCCGAACGTGGCGGTACGGCGTCTGGCGATCGTCTGCTGCAAGAACGGCACACCGGCGCGCGAGACGATCCAGCTCCTGGACGGGATCGCCGGCGACGACGAGGCGGACGGCGAGGTCCGGAAGACGGCCCGGTCCGTGTCGCTGCTGCTCGTCAAGAAGTCACGGTCGAAGCAGTAGGCAGGCCGACGGCCTCCTTCGGTGGCGGCTGCGGTGGGAGACTAGATGGTTGATCGGCAATTGGGGCACACCCGGCTGACGGCCACGACGCGGCGCATCGCGACGCGCTCATGCGCGTCGCGTACTACCAGTACGCGACGCGCACGATCACGTCACGCTGCTTGGTCGTGACCGCCCCCGGCCGCACCCCAATTACCGATCAACCATCTAGGCTTGCGCCATGGCCGGGCCGCTCGTCGGGTTGATCATGGGGTCTCGCTCCGACTGGGAGACGATGCGTCATGCGGCCGGGACCCTCGACGCTCTCGGCATCACGTACGAACGGCGGGTCGTCTCGGCTCACCGGACGCCGGACCTGCTGTTCGACTACGCGGGCTCGGCCGAGGGTCGCGGGCTGCAGGTGCTGATCGCCGGCGCGGGCGGCGCCGCCCACCTTCCGGGCATGGCCGCAGCGAAGACGGCTCTGCCCGTGCTCGGCGTGCCCGTCGAGTCGAAGACGCTGAAGGGGGTCGACTCGCTGCTCTCGATCGTGCAGATGCCGGAGGGCGTCCCCGTCGGCACACTCGCAATCGGTCGCGCGGGAGCGGTCAACGCTGCCCTGCTCGCGGCTGCGATCCTCGCCCGCGGCGACGCCGGCGTTCGCGAGCGCCTGGCCGCCTACCGTGCCGCCCAGACGCAATCGGTGCTCGACGCTCCCGATCCTGCCGCGTGACCGCAGCCGGGTGACGCTCGTCGCCTGCATCGGAGGCGGCCAGCTGGGACGCATGCTCGGGCTGGCCGGGATCCCGCTCGGCCTCCGGTTCCGCTTCCTCGACCCGTCCGCAGAAGCGCCCGCCGCCGAGGTCGGCGAGCTCGTCGTGGCCGCCTACGACGACCCCGCTGCGCTCGTGCGTCTCGCCGAGGGGGCCGACGCGGTCACCTACGAGTTCGAGAACGTCCCCGTCGAGGCTGCCCGGTCGGTTGGAGCATTGCCGCCGGCACGGGCGCTCGAGTTGGGCCAGGACCGGCTGACCGAGAAGGACCTGTTCGCCCGGCTCGGCATCCCGACGGCTCGCTACGGGTCGGTGGCCGACGCCGGCCTGCCCGCCCTCGTCAAGTCGCGCCGGCTCGGCTACGACGGCAAGGGGCAGCGTCTCCTGCACGCGGACGAGCCCCTCGGGCAGCACGAGCTGGCCGAGGAGCTCGTCTCCTTCGACCGCGAGCTCTCGCTCGTGGCCGTCCGCGGCTTGAACGGTGACACGCGTTTCTGGCCACTCGCCGAGAACGAGCACCGGGACGGGATCCTCCGCGTCACGCGCGCACCCGCGCCGCACGCCCCCACGGCTGCGGCGGAGGAGCTCGTGACCCGCCTGCTCGACGAGCTCGGCTACGTGGGGGTGATAGCGCTCGAGCTGTTCGAGGCGGGCGGCCGCCTGCTGGCGAACGAGTTCGCTCCGCGCGTGCACAACACGGGACACTGGACGATCGACGGGGCCGAGACGAGTCAGTTCGAGAACCACCTGCGCGCGATCCTGGGCCTCCCGCTCGGTTCGACCGCGGCCCGGGCACCGTCGGCCATGGTGAACCTGATCGGCGGGACACCGGACGTCGCAGCGCTGCTCGCGCTCCCGGGCGCGCACGTGCACCTCTACGGCAAGGATCCGCGCCCCGGCCGCAAGCTCGGCCACGTCACGCTCGTCGGTGCGCACGGCGACGTCGTCGACGAGGCAATCAGGCTGGCCGACGAAGCATCGTGCTGATTCGCGCTGTCAGTGGCCGTCTCCGGACGTTCCACCCGCAGCGCGCCCCTTCAGGATCTCGCGGGTCAGCCGCGCAGCGGCTG
>DAIOGR010000100.1:2730-7181 GCA_036745155.1 Gaiella sp. | reverse complement strand
TACGCGACGATGCGGTACACCTGGAACACCTCGGCCAGCTCCCGGTTCACGTTCGTCCCGTGCACGCGGGCCAGGTTCCAGATGTAGTCGGCGTTCGCGTAGCGGCGATGCTGCTGCGACGCGTACTTCTCCACGGCCGCGACCTTCCGCTCCAGGTGGCGCTGCTCCAGCCCGATGTAGGCGCCGTAGGCGAAGTCGTAGTTGTTCCAGGGGATCTCGTAGCCGAGGATCGTCGTGCGCTTGAAGGCGCGCAGGCCCTCCTGGGAGACGGTCTGGTGATCCTGGTGCACGTCGTGATGGGACGGCTGGAAGACGACGTCGGGCCGCCACTCCTCCCAGAGGGTGACGAGCAGCTCGAGGATGTCTTGCCGCCGCTCGGGAAAGGTGCGCACGTCGAAGTCGTGCACCGTGAGATGGGTCTCGGGGATGCCGAGCTCGGCGGTCGCCTCGCGCACCTCGCGCGCCAGCGTGTCGGGCGGGAACCCCGCCGGGAGCGAGCGCGTCGCGATCGAGAAGGCGACGTACCGCACCTCGCAGCCGGCCTCGACGAGCCGCGCCGTCGTGCCGCCGCAGCCGAACTCGCCGTCGTCGGTGTGCGGGGCCAGCACCAGGGCCCGGTTCCACGCGGTGATCACCGGGCGAGCATAGTCGGCCTCCGGATCAGAGCGTCGGCGCGGGCGGCGCCTCGACCGTAGCGGCGACGGGCGCACCATCCGGCGGGGCCTTGCGGGGCGCGGGAGCTGAGGCTCCGCCCCCGGGGAAAGGCTTCTTCGGCACAAGGGCCGTCACGCCCACGAGCCCGAGCAGCGCCCAGGTCATGGGGTCCTCGATGAAAGCGGCGTAGAAGAGGCTGTGCACGGCAATCGCCACGAGGGCGATGCCGACCGCGAGCGAGGTGCGCGACGTGAAGCCTCGCCCCAGGCGGAGCAACGTGGCCGCGAGCGCGGCGGCGATCAACCAGACGAAGAGGGCGAGCCCGACGACGCCGCCCTCGGCCGCCACCGTGACCGGTGTCGTATGTGAGGCGACGCGCTTGGGATCGTCACCCGCCACTCCGGTGCGCTCCGCGTACGCGCGCCGGAAGCCCCCCACGCCCACTCCCGCAACGGGATGGTCGGCGGCGATCCGGATGCCCTGCGCGACGAGGTTCGAACGGCCGCTCGTAGCCTTGTTCAGCCCGCGCCTGGACTTTCCCACGACCTCGTCGCGCACCTGGGGCACGGCCAGCGAGACCGCGCCGGCGAGCAGCGCCAGTGCGACGAGTGCGAGCACGGCCCGACGGCCCCAGGCGACTGCGGCGGCCACGACCACCCCCACCGCGAGCGCCACGAAGCTGGACTGCGAGAACGAGAAGGCGAGCCCGCACCACGTTGCCACGACGACTGCGTAGAGAGCCACGCTGCGGCGCCCGCGGACGCCGCCGAGGAGGATTCCCGCCAGAGTGACCAGGATCGCGACGGCGAGATAGCGCCCGTAGATGGACGGATCCCAGAAGACGGAGTTGACGCGGAAGAACGGCGCATACGCATTCCCGACGATCACGTTCGGGTTCCAGAACACGTCGCGTGTCGCCCACTGGTAGGCGCCGACGGCAGCGTAGGCCAGTGCCGTGCCGACGAGCCCTCCCCACAGCCAGGTGAGCCAGCGCCCCCGCCAGGGGAGCCGGGCGAACCCGATCGCCAGCAGCCCGAAGGGGAGCACGAACGCGCCCACGAAGATGGCGCCCTTCTTCACGTCGATCGTCCACGCCAGCGAGAGACCCATCCAGAGGACGAACGCAGCGAGCGGCCAGGCGACCGGCCCGAGCTCTCTGAAGCGCCCGTCGCCGGTGAGCAGGCTCCAGCCGAGCGAGAGCGCCAGTGCCGCCACGACGGCGTAGAGGGGCAGGAGCAGGTTCGCCCGCTCGGAGCCGATGTCGACCGGCAGCCGCACGGGGATGCAGGCGAGCGTGAGGAACGCGAGCAGGTACGGGTAGCGCAGCAGCAGCCAGGCCCCACCGGCCGCGCCGGCGAGCCCGGCCACGGCGGCGGCCACGAGCAGCGGCCTCTCGAGGTCGGGGAGCAGGTAGAGGGCGAGTCCCGTGAGGCCTGCGCCCCAGGCGACGAGGCCTACGATCCGAAGGTCGCGACGGGTGGCGACGAGCAACAGTGCGAGGCCGGCGGAGCCCACCGGGCCGGCGATCTGGGCCAGCGTGCTCACGGCAACGGCTCCCGAACGATCACGGCGGCGCGGCTGTCGAACCCGTTGGCGCTGACGGTGAGCGTGTACCGCCCCGGCCGCAGAGGGGCGCTGAGCTGCAGCGTTCCAGGCCGGGCGACGCCGCTCCGGGCCCCGAGACGCCATTCCACCCGCGCCGCGTCGCTGAGCACGAGTACCGCGAACCGCCCTCCCGCGACCGCCTGGATACGCTCGCGTCCGAGCGCGACGTAACGGATCACGACCGGGCGCTCCGGCGTGCGCGGGCCGAGATTGCCGGCCGTGTCCCGTGCACCGAGGCTGAGGCGGTAGACGCCCTGCGACTGCCGCTCGCCGTCCAGCAGGCCGAACCACTCGATCCGGCCGGTCTTCTGCTGGCCACGCTTGCGCACGCGCTGCGCCCCGTTGACGTAGAGCAGCACGCTGGCCCCCTCGTCCACCCGGTAGCGGGCGACGATCCGGTCGGCACGCCCGTCACCGTCCGGAGAGAAGACGCGTCGGGAAAGCGAGACGAGCTCGACCTTGGGCGGCGTCACGTCCACCCGGATCGGGTTGGGCATCACGATCGTGCGACGCTCGGCGACCAGGTGGACGCGCGGCCGATAGGCCCCCTCGGGGACAATGCTCGCCGTGTCGTCGCGACCGTCCCAGAAGACCGTGACCCGCCCGCGCGGGGTGGGGCTGTCCTGGACGAGCGTGCGCACGCTGTTGCCGTCCGCGTCGATCACGTCGACCGTGAGCCGGTCGCGGGTGCGGAGGCGGAACGAGATCGTGGCCGTGTCGGTGTCACACTCACAGACCGGCGAGAACACCTTGTCGACGCGCGTGCCGAGGATAGGGCTGGGCGTCAGCTTCAGCTTCTCCGTGTAGCCGAAGGCGATGGCGGTGGCCACGAGGAGGGCCGCGACGACCACAGCTGGCGCGTATCTGGCCACTCGTCGCGGATTCTAGGCCGCGCCCTGCTCCAGGCGGGGTAGAGCGGGGGCGCCGGAGGCTGCTGGCACACTAGGCGAGGCTTCCGGCGGCCCGTTCTCCATGCGCAAGCGCTCCATCCTCATCCTCGCGCTCCTGCTGCTGCTCCTCGTTGGAGCCGCGACGGCGTTCTACCTCGGTTCGCGAAAGCCGCCTGTGGGCTCCCTGGACACGAACCTCGGAGACATCACGGTCTTCACGCCCACGTTCACACCCGTCACCACCTCCGCACCCCCGAAGCCGGCCGCGGCCGAGGCCGACAAGCGCTGCTGGCGCATGTTCGGAGGTGACCCCTCTCGAAGCCTGGCGCGACTCGACATCAACCTCGGCGTTCCCGTCGCTCGGCCCCTGTGGGCCCGCGGACTGAGGGGATACGTGGAGTTCCCGCCGAGCTACTGCGACGGAGTGCTGTACGTCAACACCGTTCGCGGCGACACCTGGGCGGTCGAGGCGGCGACCGGCAAGGTCATGTGGCGCCGACGGCATTTGGGCGAGAAGCCGTCCACACCGGCAATCGCCGGCCCCAACCTGATCGTCACCTCGAAAGACGGCACCGTCACCGCGCTCGAGCGGAGGACGGGGCGTAGCGTCTGGCAGCTGCGGACGGGCGCGCGGGTGGAGTCGTCCGCGGCAGTGGCCGACGGCGTGGCCTACTTCGGCGCCAGCGACGGCCACATGTTCGCAGTCGACGCCGCCTCGGGACGGATCCGCTGGGCGTACGACACGGGCGGGCTCATCAACTCGAGCCCGTCGCTCTCGGGGAACAGGGTCTGCATCACGACCTACGCCGGCTCGATCCTGTGCCTGCGGCGCAGTGACGGGGAACGCCAGTGGATCACGTTCGTCAAGCGGGATTCGTTCCGGTACGAGAGCTTCTATGCGAGCGCTTCCACCGACGGCGAGCGCCTGTACACGATCGCACGGTCGGGCAAGATCCTCGCCCTTGCGGCCACCACCGGAAAGGTGCTGTGGACGCAACACGTCAACTCGCTCGGCTACTCGACACCAGCGATCGGACGTGACCGGATCTTCGTCGGCGGCTTCGACGGTGCGCTCCACGCGTACCGCAAGACCGACGGCAAGGAGCTCTGGCGTGCCCAGGTGGGAGGCAGGATCCTCGGGGCACCGGTCGTCGTCGGCGACCTGGTCTTCTTCTCCAGCTTGGAGCAGCGCACGTACGCTGCCCGCGTGGCGGACGGCCGGGTCGTGTGGCGCGTCCCGATCGGGAAGTACTCGCCCGGCATCGCCACGGAGCGCGCCTATTACTTCTCACTGAACGGCAT
>DAIOGR010000100.1:0-2630 GCA_036745155.1 Gaiella sp. | reverse complement strand
TCACTCCTCCGCGAGCCCCCAGTCGAGCACGACTCTCCAGCCGTCCGGGTCGGCGACGGTGAGGCTGCGCCCGTCCCAGTACGGGTTCTCGGGCTCGACATCGGGGTACCCCAGCTCCGAGAGCCTGGCCGCGACCACCGAGGCGGCCGACTCGGACTCCACGTAGAGCACGAGCAGGTTGTCTACGCTAGGCGCCGGACACGGGCTGCCGTAGGCATGCGAGGTGAACTCCAGGTGATACTCGCTGCCCGGCAGGCCGAGCAGCACTCCGTCATAGCCGTGGTGGCCCTCGAAGCGGCCCAGCTCGGACAGGCCCAGGCCGTCCCGGTAGAAGCGCACGACCTCGTCCAGCCGGTCGGTCGGCCGCGCGATGCGCACGCGGATCACGGGTAGGGCGGCGGGCCAGCTCAGCGGACGTCGGCCTCCGGTGCGGCCGCGACGCCGCGATTCCCGAGCCAGCGAACCAGTGCGGCCGTCGTGGCCACGGCGCCGAGCACCGCACCGCCGATCAGGATGACATCCGCTCCCGGCGGGTCGACGAGCTTGACTCCGGCAAGCGTCAAGGTCGACGCCAGCACGATCCGGAGCGACCGGTCGGGCAGGCGGACGGTGAAATGGCCGCCCACGAGGACACCCGGAACGGACCCGATCAGCAGCCAGCCTGTCGCCGCGAGGTCGACGCTGCCCGCCACGAGGTGCCCGGCACCCGCCGCGGCGAGCAGCACGGCCGCGTGGAAGATGTCGGTGCCCACGACCTTGGCAGCGGTCAACGGGAAGGCGATCAGCATGACGAGGCCGAAGAGCGTGCCGCTCCCGACCGAGGTCAGCCCCACCACGAAGCCGCCGACGACGCCCGTCGCGACCGCGATCACGCGGTCTCTGGGACGCAGGATGAAGGGGAGGTCCTGGTGAGGTGCGTGCAGGTACGCCTTCACGAGGAACCCGATCCCACAGAGGACGAGGGACACGCCGAGGATCACCTTGGCGGCATGCTCGTACCCGTCGCCGTACCGTCGCGTCAACCACCACGCCACGGCGACACCCCCGATCGAGAACGGCACCGAACCGAGCAGCATCCACGCGGTCAGGCGCGCGTGCACGTGACCGAGCCGGCGGTGTTGCACGGCCCCAAACGACTTGAAGATCGCCCCGTGCACGATGTCCGTCCCGATCGCCACGGTGGGCTTGAAGCCGAACACGAGCACGAGCAGCGGCGTCATCAGCGAGCCGCCGCCCATCCCCGTCATACCGACGAGCAGCCCGATCAGCAGGCCCGCCAGTGACAGCTTCCAGTCCATCAGTGGCTTCCCCGGGCGACCACGGGCTAGACCGCCGGCTCGGGTGCAGGGACGAGGAGCTCCTTGAGGGTGTCTCCACGAAGGCCGAGGCGCAGCGTCTCGAGTGGGATCACCTCGTCGGGCGGGATGTTGCCCAGGTTGACGTTCGGCCCGAAGTGCTTCACGAACCAGGCCTGCGAGGACTTGGTCGGCGCCTCGAAGATGATGTCGTCGACCGCTACCCCGTGGGCGATCTCGTCGATCAGCCCCGTCCGCATGTCGCCGTCCTTGCGGAAGATCCCCGCGGTGCCGCCCTCACGCGCCTCGGTGATCACCTTCCAGGAGCCCGCGTCGAGCTCTTCCTTGATCCACTCGACCCACTGGTACGGCGCGTAGACGACGTCGGAGTCCTTCGACCCGACCTCGGACAGCACCGTGAAGTCGCGGGCGAAGTCACGGATCAGCTCGAGCTTCTCGTCGCGCGGGATCTCGATCGTGCCGTCCGAGATCTCGACGTGCGCGAAGCGGTGCTCGACGAGCCAGGCCTTGAACTCGTCCATCTTGCCGCGCGCGTAGACAGCCTCGAAGAGGGTGCCGCCGCAGACGACGGGGGTCGCGAAGTGCCGGTACAGGGCGATCTTCTTCTCGAGGTTGTTCGTCACGTAGCTCGTGCCCCAGCCGAGCTTGACGATGTCGACGAAGTCGCCGGCGGTGTCGAACATCCCCTCGATGTCGCGGATGTTGAGGCCCTTGTCCATCACGTGGGTGAGCCCGTTCTGGCGGGGCTTGCCGGGGCGGGCGGGAACGCCCAGCCAACCGTCGTTAAAGCCTGGCATACAGCTCCTTCAGCTTGTCGTGGGCGCGGGCCTGAACGTCGTGGTAGAGCGAGTTGCCGTGGGCGTCGATGCCGACGATCAGCGGCCCGAAGTCCTTGACACGGAACTTCCACAGGCACTCGGGCATCAGCTCCTCCCACAGCACCTCCTCGATCTCCTCGATCTGGGTGGTCTCGAGCGCCGCGGCGCCGCCGACGATGGCGAAGTAGACCATCCCGAGCCGCTGCATGGGCTCGATCGCGACATCCGGGAAGCCGCCCTTGCCGCAGATGGCGCGGACGCCGTACTGCGCCCCGAGGCCCTCCGTGAACCGCACCATGCGTGCGCTCGTCGTCGTGCCGATGCAGATCTTCTCGTACTTGCCCTCCGCCACCTTGCGCACGTTCGGCGCCGTGTGCAGCAGGAAGGCTCCGGCGAGGTCCATCGGGGGCTCGACGCCCTGGTCGAAGATGCGGATCTGGGTGCGGTCGCGGATGCCGATGATGTGGCCCTGCACCGTGACCTCGTCGCCGGCGCG
>DAIOGR010000099.1:4197-7182 GCA_036745155.1 Gaiella sp. | reverse complement strand
AGCCGACGCGCGGACTCGAACCGCGGACCCCTTCATTACGAGTGAAGTGCTCTACCAGCTGAGCTACGTCGGCGCGGCGGCCAGTATAGCCGCGCCGGCGGCCCCGAAACCCGCTGGAGAACGAGGCACGCCGCGTTGCGGCTTGCCCGCAGCGGTCTCCGTCACGTCACCGATGCCCGCCGGGGCGGGCGGAGCCAAGATGGCCGCATGGCGGCCACCACCGGCCCCCGCAAGGGCACGCAACGAGCGGCCGCAGGGCGACGGCGCCTCGAGCTGCGGCCCGACGAGCTGCGCCGCAGCCTCGACCCCGCGACGCTGCCGTTCAAGACGACGGCGGAGGTGGCGCCGCTCGTCGGCACGATCGGCCAACCGCGGGCACTCGACGCGATCGAGTTCGGGCTCGGCGTCGAGACGCACGGGTTCAACCTCTTCGTCGCCGGCGCACCGGGCACCGGCCGGCGCACGACGTCCCTCGACTACCTGCAGAGCAAGGCGGCCACACTCCCCGTCCCCGACGACTGGGTCTACGTGCACAACTTCGCAGCCCCGGACCGGCCGCAGGCGCTCCGCCTGCCACCGGGGCGCGGCACCCGGTTCGCCGCCGACATGGAGGAGTTCGTCGCCAGCGCCCGGCGCGAGATCCCGCGCGCCTTCGAGAGCGACGACTACGACCGCCGCCGCCGCGAGGCGCTCGCCGAGGCGAACGCCCGGCAGGAAGCACTCGAAGCCGAGCTCGTCGCCTTCGCCGCCGCCCGCGGCTTCGCACTCCAGGTCGGGCTCACCGGCATCGTCTCCATCCCGCTCGTCGACGGCAAGCCGATCACCCGGGAGGAATACGCCCGGCTGGAGGACGAGCACCGCGAGCGGATCACGCGCGCCGGCGCCGAGATCGAGGAGCGCACCGCCGCCTACGCCCGCCGGCTGCACCAGTCGGCCAAGGAAGCGGCCGAGAAGGTGCAGGAGCTCGAGCGTGAGGTGGCCCTCTTCGCCACCGGCCCGCTGTTCCACGACCTCGAGGAGCGCTACTCGGAGCTGCCCGAGGTGCTCGCCTACCTCGACGCCGTCAAACGGGAGCTGATCGCGCGCCTGGACGACTTCCGCGGCGAGGCCGAACAGCAGCCGGCGATGGTCGCCATGCTGGGCGCACAACGTCCGGGCTTCGACCGCTTCGGCGTCAACGTCTTCGTCGACAACAGCTCGAACGGCGGCGCGCCCGTCGTCGCCGAGCGCAACCCCACCTACTACAACCTGCTCGGCCGCATCCAGTACCGCGCCACGCTCGGCGCCATGGTGACCGACTTCCAGGAGATCAAGCCGGGCGCCGTCCACCGGGCGAGCGGCGGCTTCCTCGTGCTCGACATCCTCGACGTGCTGCGCCATCCCTTCGCGTGGGAAGGGCTGAAACGGACGCTCCGCTCGTCGGAGGCGCGCATCGAGAACCTCGCCGAGGAGTTCGCCGGCATGCCCAGCGCGACCCTGCAGCCGGAGCCCGTTCCCGTCGCGGTGAAAGTCGTGCTGATCGGCTCGCCGGCCGTCTACCGGCTCCTGCAGGACGCCGACGACGACTTCCGCGAGCTCTTCAAGGTGAAGGCGGAGTTCTCGCCCGAGCTCGAGTGGAACCGCAGGCACCACCTCAACTACGCGGCCTTCGTCAGCCGCTGGGTGCGCGAGAACGACCTCCTCCACTTCGACCGTGCCGCCGTAGCGCGCCTGATCGAGGAGGGCGCGCGGCTGCGGGAGAGCAAGCGCCGGCTCTCGGCCCGCATGATGGACATCTCCGACGTCGTCTCCGAAGCGAGCTTCTGGGCTCAACGGCGCGGCCGCCCCCTCGTCGGCGCCGCCGACGTCGAGCACGCGATCGACCAGCGCGAGTACCGCTCCAACCTGCTGGAGGAGCGGATCCGCGAGCTGATCGACGACGGCACGCTCGTGATCGACACGCGCGGGAAGCGCGTCGGCGAGCTGAACGGCCTCGCCGTCCTCAGCCTCGGCGACCACGCCTTCGGGCGGCCGACCCGGGTCAGCGCCCGCGTCGCGATCGGACGCGGCTCGATCGCCAGCATCGAGCGCGAGATCGAGCTCTCCGGCCCGATCCACTCCAAGGGCTTCCTCATCCTCTCCGGCTACCTCTCCGCCACCTACGCGCAGGACGCCCCGCTCGCGCTCTCCGCCACGGTCACCTTCGAGCAGTCCTACGACGAGATCGAAGGTGACTCCGCCTCCGCCGCCGAGGTCGTCGCGCTCCTCTCGGCGCTCGCCGAACTGCCGCTCGACCAGGGGATCGCGATGACCGGCTCGGTCGACCAGCACGGCCACGTGCAGGCCGTCGGCGGCGTCAACCACAAGATCGAGGGCTTCTACGCGACCTGCAAGGCACGCGGCCTCACGGGCTCGCAGGGCGTCATCCTGCCGGCCAGCAACGTGCCCAACCTGATGCTCGAGACCGAGGTCGTGGAAGCCGTTCGCCGAGGGCGCTTCCACATCTGGGCGATCCGCACGGTCGACGAGGCCCTCGCGCTGCTCACCGGAACGCGCCCGGGACGGCGGCACAAGGACGGGTCGTTCACGCCGGACACGGTGCACGCCCGCGTGCAGGCGCGACTCGCCGCCTACGGCGAGCGCATGCGCGCCGAGCACGCCGGCGAGGAGACGCCGGACGATCCTGCGTAGTTGACCGAATCGCGTGTCCGCGCCACGCCCGATGCAGCGCCGCAAGCCAACGTCCATGCTGTCGTCGGAGGGACAACGATGCTGCGTTCGTCGCGCTTCCGGGACCGGTTCGAGGCCGGGCGCGAGCTTGCCCGCGGTCTTGCCGGGCACGAGCCAGGAGCCACCGTCGTCGTCGGCCTTGCGCGCGGCGGCGTCCAGGTGGCGAGCGAGGTCGCCCGGGTGCTCGGCGCGCCCCTCGACGCCGTCGCCGTCCGCAAGGTAGGGCACCCCCTGCAGCCCGAGTACGCCCTCGGCGCCGTCGCACCCGGAGGCATC
>DAIOGR010000099.1:0-4097 GCA_036745155.1 Gaiella sp. | reverse complement strand
TGCCGCCGCGAGTCGGCGTCTTTCGGCGCCGTCGGCTTCTGGTACGTCCGCTTCGACCAGGTGGGCGACGACGAGGTGATCAGGCTCCTCGCGGAGGCCACGAGCCGCCGTGGGGTCGACGAGGCGGCGTGAGGTGACGACCCCGCGCATCACCGCCGTGCTCGGGGTCGCGCAGGAGCTCGTCATCGTCGGCTTCGCCGCCGCCGTCTACGGCGGCGTCCGCGCCGTCACCGAGGGCAGCGTGGCACAGGCGGTGGCGAACGCCGAAGCGGTCGAGCGGCTGGAGCGCTCGCTCGGCATCGCCTGGGAGCACGCGGCGCAGTCGCTCATCATCGGCAGCTCCACCCTCGTCACGCTCGCCAACTGGGTCTACATCTGGGGGCACTGGCCGGTCATCATCGTCTCGGCCACCTGGCTGTACACGCACCGCCCCGCCCATTACCGGGTGTTGCGAAACGCCGTCATCGCCTCGGGCCTGATCGGCTTCCTCTTCTTCTACGCGATGCCGACCGCGCCGCCCCGGCTCGCCGGCCTCGGCCTCGACGACACCGTGCTGGAGCAGTCCCACGCCTACCGGACGCTGCAGCCGCCCTCGCTGACGAACCAGTACGCGGCGATGCCGAGCCTCCATTTCGGCTGGAACCTGCTCGTCGGCATCGTCCTCTTCGCCGCCTTCACCTGCCTCGCCGTCCGCGTCTTCGCCGTCGCCATGCCGCTTGCCATGGCGTTCGCGGTCGTGGCCACCGCCAACCACTTCGTGCTCGACGTCGTCGCCGGGATGCTCGTCGTTGCCGTCGGGCTGGCGCTCGCGCTCCTGTTCGAGCGACACCGAGCCCGCAGTGACGGCGCCGCGCCGCGCACGGAATATCCGAACAATCGCGCCCTCCGGCTGCGGCTACACTGACCCCCTAGTGAGCTCGCGCACCGCCAACGGCGGCGCGCGACGCAAGGGGTCTCCTTTCTTCGTCGCGCACCGGGCCGGCAACGACCTCGGGCTTCTGCGCGCCGCGGAGGAGCTCGGCCTGCGCCTCGTCGAAGCCGACATTCGCCGCTTCCGCGGGCGGCTCGAGGTGCGCCATCTGAAGACCGTCGGCCCCCTCCCCATCCTCTGGGACCGCTGGCAGCTCGCCAACCCCCTGGCGCCCCGGCTGCAGCTCGACGAGCTGCTCGAGGCGACCCGGCCGGGCACCGAGCTGATGCTCGACCTCAAGGGCCGCAGCCCCCGCCTCGCCGCCGACGTCCTGGCCGCGTTGCGCCCGACGCTGGGCAGCCGCCGCATCACCGTCTGCGCGCGGGCCTGGTCGCTGCTCGAGCCGTTCGAGGGCCTCGCCGGCGTCCGCACGATCCACTCGGTCGGCAACGCCCGGCAGCTGCAGAAGCTGCTGCGCCACGGGCGAAGGCGCCGTCTGCAGGGCATCTCGATCCACGAGCGGCTGCTCGATCCCGCCACTGTCGCCGAGCTCCGTGACGTCGCGGACCTCGTGCTGACCTGGCCTGCGAACGCAGTGGGCCGCGCCCGCGAGCTCGTCGCGATGGGAGTCGACGGGCTGATCACCGACCGTCTCGAGCTCGCGCGCGAGCTAATCCCCGCTGCCACCGCCCCAGAGACTGCCGCGTGAACGGCATCTCGGCCAACGCCGTGCTCGAGTCGCTCGAGACGGCAGCGGGTCGCTTCGTCGCGCTCGACCTGCGCTTCGTCGCGATAGCGCTCGCATTCCAGCTCGCCAACCTGGCGCTGCGCTCGTTCGCGCTCCGCAACGTGCTCCAGGCCGCCTATCCCGAGAAGCGCATCTCGCCCCTCACTGTCGGAAGCGCCTACGCCGCCGGCGTCGCGCTCAACGCCTTCGCGCCCGCCCGCGGCGGCGAAGCGCTGAAGATCGCGCTGCTCCGACTGCGGATCCCCGGCTCGTCCGTCCCCACGCTCGTGTCCGCGGGCGTCCTGCTCACCCTGCTGGACGCCCTGATCGGCTCGTCGCTGATCGTCACCGCCTGGGCGATCGGCGCCCTGCCCGTGCTGCCGTCGCCCCAGCTGCCGTCGCTCGGGCTGCTCACGGGGCACCTGTTCGCGGTCGGCGGGATCGCGGTCGCGGTGGCGGCTCTTGCGGCCACGGTGGCCAGGCCGCTCGCCCGGCGCGCGCGGGGCATCTGGGCCCGGGTGGAGCAGGGCGGCGCCATCCTGCGGACGCCCACACGGTACCTCCGCAGCGTCGTCACGCTCCAGCTCGCCGGCTGGACGTGCCGGATCGGCGTCGCCTTCTCCCTGCTCGCCGCCTTCGGCCTGACCGCCACCGTTCCGATCGCCGTCCTCGTCGTCGTCGCCGGCGGGCTCTCGACCCTCGTGCCCACCCCCGGCGGCGCCGGCACGCAGCAGGTGCTGCTCGTCTACGCGCTCCAGCAGACGGCCACGACGGCCGCGGCCCTGTCGTTCTCGGTCGGCATGCAGGTCGGCGTCACCACGGTCAACACGCTGATCGGCCTCACCGCGATGATGCTGATGTTCAAGACGCTGAGGCCTGTCGCCGCCGTCCGCGCCGCACGCAGATCGAGCTTCTAGCGCACCACCGAAACGGGCGACCCGAAACGGGCGCGCGAAGCGCGCCCGTTCAGGATCATGGTGCCCGGCTGCACAGCAGCCGGGCACCATCCAGCAAGCATCGAGTGCGGCGTCTCGCAACAAGACTCTCCGGTGGAATGTTGCGAGACGCCGCACTACGCGGCGGCTCCGCTACGACTCCTTGATCACCGCGTACCAGACGCGCTCGCCCACCTCGGTGAGCAGCTCGCCGATGCGCGAGAAGCGCCGGTACAGCTCGCGGCGGGCAGTCACCTCGCGCAGGTCCTCGACGGCGAGCAGCTCGGCCATCGCCTGCCGGTAGACGCGCTCGAGGTTCCTCTCCGCCTTGATCGCCGCGTCGGCCGCCGCCGTTGCGTCTCCCCGATGCTGCTGCAGCCCCGCCACGGCCGCGTCGAGGTGGCCCACCCCCTCTCGCAGCAGGGCCGCCATCGCCGCCACGGCGGCATCCGGCGCGCACGCCATCACCTCCGACTCGCGCACCGCGTCCTTGGAGAGGTTGAGGATCCAGTCGATGCCGCGGCCGAGCGTGTAGAGGTCCTCGGCGTCGTAGGGCGTCGTGAAGGCGCTCACGAGCGCCCGCTGCAGCTCGCGCTTCACGTCGTCCGCCTCGTGCTCGAGCTCGCGGACGAGCTCCGCCGCGGCCGGGTCACCGTTCGCCCACGCGACCAGCGCGTCCATGCCACGGGTCGTCACCTCGAGCTGCCGCCTCAGCAACCCCAGCACGTCAGGCGTATCCGGCAGGAACCAGCGATGGAGTCTCTTCACGCGATCCACCTCCAGAGGATGAGAGCCGATGCGGCCAGCGCGGCCGTCGCGGGAAGCGTGGTCACCCAGGTGATGCCCATCTCCCTCACGATCACCCACCGCACGTGCCGCCACCGGCGCCTGCCGGCGCCGATGCCGACGATCGACGAGGCGACCACGTGGGTGGTCGAGACCGGAGCGCCGAGGAACGACGCCCCCAGGATGACGGCCGACGAGCCGGTCTGGCTCGACAGCCCGTCGAGCGGGCGAATCCGGTAGATGCGCTGCCCGACGGTCCTCACGATCTTCCAGCCCCCGAGCGCCGTCCCGAGCGTCAGCGCGGCAGCCGACGAGAGCGTCACCCACGTCGGCGCCGACAGCGAGCTCGTGTGGCCGCTCGCGAGGAGGATCGCGGCGACGACGCCGACGACCTTCTGCGCGTCGTTCGAGCCGTGGCTGAACGCGAGGGCCGCCGACCCTACCCACTGGCCCGCGTTCACGGGAGCGCGAACGCGGGTCGTCGCACGCCGCAACAACCACCGCAGCACGCGCAGGACGACGAAGGCGGCAGCCGCTCCGATCACCGGCGACAGCCCCAGCGCCACGAGCGTCCCGGCGACGCCGACCGGATGCCAGCCGGCGAAGCCGCCCCAGTTGACCGCGTCGAAGCCGCCTTCGACGAGCGCTGCTCCCGTGAGCCCTCCGACGAGCGCATGCCCGGAGCTGGACGGGACGCCGCGCGCCCAGGCGATCACGTTCCAGGCCGTGGCGCCGATCA
>DAIOGR010000098.1:0-7186 GCA_036745155.1 Gaiella sp. | reverse complement strand
CAGGAGAGGGGGGCGCGCATCAGAACTGCCTCGAGAAGCGGAGGTCGTTGCGCCACAGCTCGCGGAGGTCGGGAAACTCGTGCCGCAGCATCGCGATCCGCTCGAGCCCCCAGCCGAACGCGAAGCCGCTGTAGCGGTCGGGGTCGTAGCCGACGAGCTCGAACAGCCTCGGATCGACCATGCCTGCGCCGCCCACCTCGATCCAGCCGGAGTGTCGGCAAACGGTGCAGCCGACCCCGTCACATACGTGGCACGAGACGTAGGCCTCGATCGACGGCTCCGTGAAGGGAAAGTAGTGCGTGCGAAACTCGGTGCGCCGCTGCTCGCCGAACAGCTTCCTGAGCAGGAAGTCGAGCGTGCCCTTCAGGTCGGCGAGCGTGATCCCCTCGTCGACGGCGAGCCCCTCGACCTGGTGGAAGATCGGCGAGTGGGTCGCGTCAGGGGTGTCGCGCCGGTAGACGCGGCCCAGGGTGGCGATGTAGACGGGTGGCTGCTGGGTCTCCATCGTGCGGATCTGCGACGGGGACGTCTCCGTGCGCAACACCGTCTCGTCGTCGAAGAACAGCGTCGCGAGCGGCGAGCGCGCGGGGTGTCCCGGGGGAAAGGCGAGCGCGTCGAAGTTGTAGTGGGTGGTCTCGACCTCGCGGCCGTCCACGATGGTGTAGCCCAGCCCGAGGAAGACGTCCTCGACCTCACGCCGGATCTGCGTGATCAGGTGCAGGCGCCCGCGCTGGTAGCCGGCGGCGGGCAGGGTCACGTCGACGCGCTCTCCCGTCAGGCGCGCGTCGAGCTCGGCGCGGGCCAGCTCCTGTTCGCGCTCGTCGATCGCCCCCTCGAGCCGCTCCCGCACCGCGTTGAGAGCCATCCCCGTCTCACGGTCGCGTACCTCGCGCAGCGCCTGCTTGATCGAGCTCTTGCGACCGAGGTACTCGACCCGAACCGCCTCGATCTCCTCGGTCGTCGCGGCCGCCGCCGCTGCTGCGAGTCCGTCCTGCTCCAGAGCTGCGGCATCCATGAGGGAGCGAGCGTACCAACGGCTCCAGGGCCGAAAGGCGAGCAGGCGCGACGCCCCTACACTCACGGCGTGGCGCTCTACGACGCGATCGCCGGCATCTACGACCCGTGGAGCCGGTCGGTGACCGAGGACATAGGCTTCTACGTGGCGGAGGCGCTGGCCGCAGGCGGCCCCGTCGTCGAGCTCGCCGTCGGCACCGGCCGGATTGCCGTGCCGATAGCGGAGTCGGGCACGCGGGTGATCGGGGTCGACCAGTCGGAGGGGATGCTCGAGGTCGCCCGGCAGCTCGGCCGGGAGCGCGGCGTCGAGGAGCTGCTCGACCTTCGGGTGGGCGACCTTCGCGATCCACCCGTCGCCGAGCGGGTGCGGCTCGTGATCTGCCCCTTCCGCTCGCTGCTGCACCTCCCGGACGAGACGGAGAAGCTCCGGGCGCTCCGCGCCGCCCACGACCTGCTGGCGCCTGGCGGGAAGCTCGTGTTCGACGTGTTCGCGCCCAGCCGGGCGGACATCGTCGAGACGCACGGCCGCTGGCTCGAGCGGGAGCCGGGCATCTTCGAGCGGGCCGACTGGGACGAGGGTACACGGAAGCTGACACTGTCGGTGCGCGGCGGCGAGCAGGCGGCGACGATGAGCCTGCACTGGCTGTCGGCGCTGGAGTGGCGTCGGCTGCTCGACGAGGCCGGCTTCGACCCCGTGGAGGTGTTCGGCTGGTTCGACCGCCGCCCCCACGCCGGCGGCGAGGACATGGTGTGGATCTGCCACCGGCGCGGGTGACGGTTGCCAGCGGCCGGCCGACGCCGTAGAGTCGACCCGTGATCGTCGTCTGGATCCTGCTCGGGCTCGCCGTCCTGCTCGCGCTCTATCTGATCGCGCTCTACAACGGGCTCGTCCAGAAGCGCAACCGGGTCGACAACGCCTGGGCGCAGATCGAGGTGCAGCTCAAGCGCCGGCGCGACCTGATCCCGAACCTCGTCGAGACGGTGAAGGGATATGCGGCGCACGAGCGCGGCACGTTCGAGGCGGTCACCGAGGCGCGTGCGCGCGCCGCCGGCGCCCAGACAGTCGCCGAGACGGGGCAGGCAGAGGGGCTGCTCAGCCAGGCACTGGGACGGCTGTTCGCAGTCGCCGAGGCGTATCCCGACCTCAAGGCGAGCCAGAACTTCCTCGACCTGCAGGCACAGCTGAAGGACACCGAGGACAAGATCGCGATCTCGCGGCAGGTCTACAACGACACCGTGCTGACGTACAACAACGCGATCCAGGTGTTTCCCGCGGTGATGATCGCCGGCCCGTTCGGCTTCACCAGGCGCGAGTTCTTCGAGATCGAGAACCCCGCAGAGCGCGAGGTCCCGGAGGTCAGCTTCCAACCGGGCGCATCCGCACCGGCGGCACCGCCCGCGGCCGACGCGCCGAGTGACACGCCCGCTTCGTAGGCCCGGCGCACTCCTCGCCGCCTCACTCCTCGCGCTGGCGCTCGCAGGGGCGGCCGGGGCGAGGTCGTTCACGCTGCCGCAGGCCGACGTCACCGTGCAGGTGGCGCAGAACGGCGCCCTGCAGGTGCAGGAGCGCATCCAGTACGCGTTCTCGGGTTCGTTCTCCGGCGGGTACCGGGAGATCCCCCTGCGCTCGGGCGAGTCCGTCACGAACGTCTCCGTGCGCGAGAACGGCCAGGTGTACCGGCCGGGCGGCTGCACCGAGCTCGGCTGCACCGATGCGCCCGGCACGTTCGGAGTGGCCGAGCTCGGCGGCCGGGCCCGCATCGTCTGGCACTACGCCGCCTCGGACGAGGTGCGCACGTTCGAGATCCGCTATCTCCTGACCGGGCTCGCGGTCGCCTACGACGACGTGGTCGACGTGAACCTGAAGGTCTGGGGCGACGAGTGGAAGGAGCGGCTGGGGCGGCTCACGGCCACGCTCGAGGCGCCCGGCAAGGTGCTGCGGGCGTGGGGTCACCCGGTCTACGTGCGGGGCGACGTGGAGCTCGCCGGCGATCGGGCCCTGTTGCGGGCGCTCGACGTCCCCGCCCGGCAGTTCGTCGAGCTGCGCGCTGTGGTTCCACGCGCCGCGTTCGCCTCCACCGACGGCATGCGCGTCGTCTCCGGCAACGGCCTCGACCGGATCGTGGCAGCGGAGCGCTCGGACGCCGCCGCGTACGAGCGCGACCACGACCGCATCGAGCAGGCGAAGCGGCATCCGCTGCGGTACGGCCTCTACGTGCTCTTGCTCGGCCTCCTCCCCGCCCTCGCAGTCGTGGGCATCGTCTTCTGGCTGTACGGACGCGAGCTGCCGACGAGCTACGACCGCGAGTACGAGCAGGAGCCGCCCACCGACACGCCGCCGGCGCTCGTGCCGACGCTGCTGCGCCAGGGCGGACAGGCCGGGTCGTTCGAGTTCACCGCCACGCTCTTCGACCTGATCCGGCGCGGTGTCTACACGTCGAAGCCGGTGACGACCGAGCGCAAGACCTGGGGCGGGCTTCGCAGCGAGTCCGTCGCCGACCTCGAGCTCTCCGCCGGCACGCCCGACGAGACGCTGAAGCCGTGGGAGAACGCCGTCTCGGACGTCGTCGACGGCGTCGTCGAGGGCGGTTCCGAGCGCCTCTCACGCTTCCGGGAGAAGATCGAGGCGGACCGCGAGTCCATGAGCAAGCGTTTCACCGCGTTCAAGGCGAACGTCTCCACCGAGGTCGGGAACCGCCGCTGGTTCCTCTCCCGCGGCGCCCTGCCGCTCGGGCTCGCGCTGCTCGTCTTCGCGGGCGGCGGAGCGCTGCTCTTCTTCCTCGCGTTCAACGGCTGGCGCTCCGTCTACCCCCGCTGGAGCGACATCGTCCTCCTCGGCGTGGGCGCCGCCGCCTGCCTGAACGCCGCGATCGTGCTCGGTGCGCTGACGCAGCGGCGGCTGTGGCGGCGGCGCTCGAAGGAGGGCAATCTCGAGGCGGAGCGGTGGGACGCGTTCCGCCGCTACCTGACGGACTTCCCTCGCCTGCAGGAGGCGCCTCCGGCGACGCTCGAGCTGTGGGAGAAGCTGCTCGTCTACGGGATCGCGTTCGGCATCGCCGAGCGGGTGCTGCAGGCTGCGCACATGACGATGCCCGAGGAGCTCGCGCAGGCCTCCTCGATCTACTGGATCTCCCCCGGCGGCAACCTCGGCTCGGGCGCCACCTCGCTCGCGATCGGCGATCTCGCGTCCGGCTTCGGCTCTGCGCTCGCGCCCCCGTCCTCGGGCTCGGGCGGCGGCGGAGGCGGCTTCTCCGGCGGTGGCGGAGGGGGCGGCGGCGGAGGCGGCGGCGGCGCCTGGTAGAGGCCCGTCTGGCACGGACGTCTTGCGCTGCGGGTGTTGCCTCGGCACCCTGAGATCGTGGACGCGACGATCGAGCGTGAGGAGTGGTTGATCCTGCTCACGATGATCGGAGACATCCGCGCGGAGCTCGAAGGCCTCAACCGCCAGTTACGAGGAGAGGACGATGAAGAGACGGAAGATGAGCCCTGAGGAAGAAGCGGCCTACCGGGAGTTCCGGCGCCAGTCCGCCGAGAACCTGAAGAAGCTCAGGGAGATCGTCGCCCGCGGCTGGGAGAAGCTCGAAGCGCAGCGGGCTCAGGAAGAACGGCGCGCCAGCTCGTAGAGCGCGATCGCGCCCGCTGCAGCGACGTTGAGCGACTCGGCCTCGCCCGGCATCGGGATCGAGGCGACCACGTCGCAGCCGGCGAGCACATCGTCCGGCAACCCCTTCCGCTCGGCGCCGAGCACGAGCGTCACGGGCGGTGACAGGTCGACGTCGCGCAGCGCGTCCTCTCCACGCGCATCGAGGGCGACGCGGCGCCAGGGCGTGGCGTCCCAGCCGACGAGGGGCACGCGGAAGATGGCGCCCGCGCTGGCGCGAAGCGCCTTCTGCCCGAGCGGGTCCGCACAGCCGTCGCTGAGCGCGACCGCCGCTCCGAACGCGTCGGCCGAGCGGATCAGCGTGCCCACGTTGCCCGGGTCGGCCAGGTGCCAGAGCGCCAAGCACACGTCACGCTCTCCTCGCGGCAAATCGGCGCGGCGGAACACCCCGATCGCCCGCGCCGGATGCGGCAGCGTCGAGACCGCGGCCAGGAGCTCGGTCTCGACGCTCTCGCCGGCGACGAGCAGCTCCACCGGCTCGATCCCCGCGGCGAGCGCCGCGTCGCAGAGGTCCTCCCCCTCGCAGGCGAACAACCCTGTGGCGTCGCGCTCCTGCTTTCGCTGCAGCGCGCGCACGAGCTTCAGCTTGGCGTTGTCCTTCGACGTGATCATCCGACCCACTCGAGCCAGTTGCCGTGGAAGTCCAGCCGCGCCACCATGCGGGCAGGTGCGGGCCAGACGCGGAGCTCGAGCTCCCACGAGTCGTCGTCGCCGTGCTCCCGCTCGTCCAGGGCACGCGTCGACACCCAGGCGAGCGGGCGTCCGTCGGCACCCGCTGCCTCGAGAGCGCCACGCAGACGGGCGCGTCCGCCGGCGGAGAGGTAGCCGGTGGAGGCAGTCTGGAAGACGACGGTGACCGCGTCGGCGGGCCGGGCGGCGAGGAGCGGGGGCAACAGCTCCACGTAGTCGCCCCGGACGAGCTCGGGCCGCTGCGGCGACCGGCGGAGAGTCTGGATCGCCGCCTCGAGGCGCGCGATCCGCTCGTCCAGGCCGGGCCACACGAAGGCGCGCAGGAGTCGTGCGCCGTCGTCGCTCGTCGCGTCCACGGGCTGCAGGTCGATACCCCGGCGCCCCCTCACCTCCAGCCGCTCCTGCAGCAGGTCGCCGGGCACCGGCGCCCGCTCGCCGACCTGGAAGGTCAGGAGCGACGCGGGGTCGCCCCACGCCCCTGCGGCGTACACGTAGCGGTAGCGGTCGAACACCAGGTTGAGACCGGCACTCGGGCCGAGCTCGATCAGGTCGAGCGGAAGGCCCGTCTCGCGGGCGATCGTGAGGAACGCCGGCACCAGCCCCACGCAGCGCTGCGTCTCGTTCGTCTGCACGCCCTGCTCGGCGACGAAGCGGCGCAGCTCGTCCGCGTGCGCTGCGAGCGCGGACGTGAAGGCCCGCGGATCGCCGGAGAGCGCGTCGGGCGCCACGCCGCTGAGGACGAGCCAGTTGACGGCCCCGAACAGTCGCAGCCCGAGGTCCCAGGATGCGTCGTCGCCGAGCGCCGCGCGGGCTGGGCTGGGATCCTCCGCGAGCAGCCCGGCCAGCCGACCGTAGGTCGGCGAGCCGAGCATGCTGAACTGCTCCGCCTGCCGGCGGAAGACGTCGGCCTGACGCGCAGCCGCGGCCGGCTTTGTCAGGCGGCTTCGGCCTCGGCCTTGAGCGCGGCCTTCGCCTGCTCGGCGACGGTCGCGAACGCGGCCGGGTCGCTGACCGCGAGGTCGGCGAGCGACTTGCGGTCGAGCTCGATCCCGGCCTTGTGGACGCCCGAGATGAACTGGTTGTACGAGAGGCCGTGCACGCGGGCGGCCGCGTTGATGCGGACGATCCAGAGCGAGCGGAACGTGCGCTTCCGGTTCTTGCGGTCGCGGTAGGCGTAGGCGAGCGAGTGCTCCACCTGCTCCTTGGCGTAGGTGTAGTTGGTGCTCTTCAGCCCCCAGTAGCCCTTCGCCTGCTCCAGGACCTTGCGGCGCTTCTTGCGCGCGTGGACGGATCGCTTCACGCGAGGCATCGGTTACCTCATCCCCAGGAGTCGCTTGATTCTCTTCGTGTCGTTCTCGGCGACCGGCTGATCCTTGCGGAAGCCGCGCCTACGCTTCGACGACTTGTGCTCCAGGTTGTGGCTCTTCATCGCGTGGCGGCGCGTCAGCTTTCCCGCTCCGCTCAGCTTGAACCGCTTCTTCGCTCCGCTTGACGTTTTCACTTTCGGCATCTGGTTTCACTCCTGCGTTCTTCGTGGGGCCGAGCACCATGATCATGTTCCGCCCGTCGAGCAGCGGCGGCTGGTCGATCTGGGCGATGTCCTTCAGTTCCTCGGCGAGCTTGATGAGGAGGTCCCGACCGCGCTCCGGGTGCAGGTTCTCCCGCCCGCGGAACATGATCGTGACCTTCACCTTCGCCCGCTGGTGCAGGAACCGGGTGACGTGGCCCTTCTTCGTCTCGTAGTCGTGGATTCCGATCTTGGGTCGGAGCTTGATCTCCTTGAGCAGGATCTGGGACTGGTGCTTCCGCGCGAGCTTCGCC
>DAIOGR010000097.1:0-7200 GCA_036745155.1 Gaiella sp. | reverse complement strand
GAGGTCCCGGCGGTCTCCTTTCTGTGCCACTTTCCATCGGCTTTCGCCGTCTGGGATTTCCCCAGCGTCCTGCCCTACGGTGTCCGGACTTTCCTCGAGCGCCGCCGAAACGGCGCCCGCGGTCACCCGGCCTGCACCACGGAGGGTAGCGCCAGCTCCGGGATCTCGAAACCGTCCGCCAGGATCGACCGGCACTCGGGGCAGGCGATCGCGAGGCCGTGCGCCCCGCGGGCGTGCAGGACGAACTCGCCGCACACCAGGCACTCCAGGCTGACCCCTCGCGACAGCGCGACGAGCTCCTGGTCGAGCGTGCGGGCGAGAGGCGTGACGTTCATCGCAGGCTCCTGAACACCCCCACGACCTTGCCGAGCACCTGCACGTGGTCGGCGTAGATCGGCTCGAGCGCGCTGTTCTCCGGCTGCAGCCGGACGCGGCCGTTGTCGCGGTAGAACGTCTTCACCGTCGCCTCGTTCGCTCCCTCGTCGTCGCCGACGAGCGCGACCACGACGTCGCCGTTCGAGGCGTCCTCCTGCTTGCGCACGACCAGCGTGTCGCCCTCGAGGATGCCGGCCTCGATCATCGAGTCGCCGCGCACCGTCAGCAGGAAGTCGGCGCTGCGGCCGAGCGGCTCCGGCACCGCGATCGTCTCCTCCACGTTCTCCTCCGCGAGCAACGGCGACCCGGCCGCGATCTGGCCGAGCAGCGGCAGCCGCGGGATCCCGTCCGCGACGGCGGTGGCCGCAGGGGCCTCGACGCGCCGATGGCCGACGAGGTCGAGGGCGCGAGGCTTCGACGGGTCGCGCTTCAGCAACCCCGCCCGCTCGAGGTTCGCGAGGTGCGCGTGCACCGTCGACGGGGAGGCCAGCCCTACGGCTTCGCCGATCTCGCGCACGGTCGGCGGGTACCCGTGGCCGTCCGTGTACTCCACGAGGAACTGCCAGATCTCCTGTTGCCGTGCCGTGAGCATCATGCCTCCGGGGTTGGGTGCGAACACGTGTTCGTCATCCAGAGTACGACTCCTTCCGGACGGCGTCAACTCCGCGCGGCGGCAGGCCCGCACATCGTGGCGTGTGCGTCGGCGCACGCGAGAGCGGGGTGTCTCCCCTGCAGTCTGGGAGGCACCCCGCTACTCACATGCGCTGGAGAGGACTTGAACCTCCACGGCCCTAAGGCCACAAGGCCCTCAACCTTGCGCGTCTACCAATTCCGCCACCAGCGCGCGGCGATCAGTGTACCCGGGCTACGCGAGCAGGCGGTACAGGATGACCGTGTTGACGAAGAACAACACGGCCACTACCGCCGTCAGGCGCGTGAGGTTGCGCTCGACGATGTGCGTCCCACCCTGCGACTGCGGCGTGAAGCCGATGCCTCCGAACCCGGCATCGCGGCCGGAGTGCATCAGCACCAGCGTCGCGAGCGCTGCCGCGAAGAGGACCTGTAGGACTGCGAAGACCGGGACCATCGCCGCAGGATGGTACCAGCGCTACCCTGCGCACATGGCCGCGGGCGACGAGGCAAGGGCGAAGATCCAGAGGCTGCTCGTCACGGGCGACAACCGTCTCAAGCAGGGTGTCGATCCCGCCAGGGTGCGCGAGAGCTACGAGCAGGCGCTCGCCGTGGCGCGCGAGGCCGGGCTCGAGGAGGCCGTCCGGCCCCTCGTCGAGATCAGGCTCGCTGACCTCCGGCAGCCCGGAGCAGCAGGGCCTCCACCCGCTCCGCCTGCAGCCTGACGTCGTGCGGCTCGGCCGCCGCCCGGGCCAGAAGGTTCGGTCGCGGTAGCCCGGCCGCCCGGTCGAGCGCCTCCACCAGGGCATCGTCTTCGGCCGGATCGACCAGCACGCCCGCCTCCGCAGAGACGAACTCGGGTGGGCCGCCGACGGCGGTCGCCACGACCGAGCGCCCGCACGCCATCCCCTCGAGCGTCGCCAGCCCGAAGGGCTCTGCCAGGCTCGGCTGGCACACCACATCCGCGGCCGCCATGAAGCGCGGCACGCGATCGTGTGTGACCGGCCCGAGCACGTCGATCCCCGCCCTTCCTTCGAGAGCCGGGCGCAGCGGGCCGTCGCCGACGAACGCGAGACCGCCCTCGCCGCGCTGCTCGAACGCCCGTGCCAGCCGCAGCACGTTCTTGCGCTCCGTCAACGAGCCGACGAAGAGGAACCCTGTGCCGGCCGGCTCCCAGCCGACCTCGGCGCGCGCAGACGCCCGGTCGGCCGGGGCAAAACGCTCCAGGTCGACCCCGCAGTCGATCACCGTCGTCTTCGCCGCTGCCTCGGGGATCGCAGCGACGAGCCGGTCGCGCAGCCAGGCCGACACGGCCACGACGCCGTGCGCACGGCGAATGGTGAGCCGCGTCGCCTCGCGCACGAGCCGGCTCGAGCGTGCGTTCTCGACGTCCTGTCCGTGCGCCGTCACGACGAGCGGCGCCCGGCCCGCGAGCGCGGCCAGGAGCCCTGCCGGGACGAGGAAATGCGCGTAGGTCACCTCGGGCCGGAAGGCCCGCGCCGTCCGCAGCACGTCGAGCGCCAGGCCGGCGTGCCGCGAGCGGCCGCCCCTGCGATCGACGACGGCACGGGCGAGCTCATGGCCTCGCGCCCGGAGCTCGCGCTCCAGCTCGGCCACGAACGAGCCGAGATACGGCGCCGTCGGCCCGGGGTACATCTGCGAGACGAGCAGGATGCGCAGCGGGCGCGAGCGGGCGCTCGGCTGCCGCTCGTCGCCGGTCGGGCGAGGCACCCCTCGCCCCTACTGCGACCAGGCTGTCGGAGTCCGGTCCCAGCGGTGCGCACGGAGGGCCTCGAGCAGGCCGGGCGGGAGCGGCCCTGCCTCGGCGGCGGCGACGTTCGCCTCCACGTTCGCGAGCCGCCGCATGCCGGGGATCACCGTCGCGACGTCGGGGCACGAGAGCACGAAGCGCAGCGCCAGCTCCGCCATCGTCATCCCCTCGGGCACGAGCGGCCGCAGCCGCTCCACGCGCTCCACCGTCGCCTCCAGGTTCTCGGGGACGAAGTACGTGTTGCGCCAGTCGCCCTCCGGCCACCGCGTGTCGGTCGTGAGCACCCCGGTGAGCGACCCTTCGTCGAAGGGCACGCGGGCGATCACCGCCACGTCGCGCTCCCGGCACGCGCCGAAGAGCTCGTCCTCGGGCGCCTGGTCGAAGATGTTGTAGATCACCTGCACAGCGTCGATCAGGCCCGTCTCGAGCGTGCGCAGCACATTCGTCGGCTCCCAGCGGTTGACGCTGACGCCGACGGCCGCGATCACGCCCTCTTCCCGCAGCGACGTCACGGCCTCCTGCCACGACGCATCTCCGGCCCAGTCGTCCTCCCAGACGTGGAACTGCAACAGCCCAATCGTCTCCACGCCGAGGTTGTGGCGGCTCGTCACCGCATACTCGCGGATGTACTCCGGGGGGAACGCTTCCGCGAGGAGGTCCCCGCGACGGCTCGGCCAGCGCCGGTTCTTCGGCGGCACCTTCGTCGCCGCGAGGAATGGCCGTCCCGGGTTGGCGCGGATCAGCTCTCCGAGGATGCGCTCGCTCGCCCCGTCACCGTAGGCCCAGGCGGTGTCGTAGAACGTGCAGCCGAGGTCGACGCAGCGCTGCAGCGCCGCGGTGGCCTCGTCCTCGTCGGTGCCCGTCCAGCCGGCCACCCCCCACATGCCCACGCCGAGCTCCGACACCTCGTGGCCCGTGCGACCGAACCGCCGCGTCCTCATCCCTCGGATCTCCTCTGGTCGTAGGTGCCCCACAGCGTGCGCAGCTCGCCGCAGATCTCACCGATCGTGCAACGGGCCTGGAGGGCCTGGCGCAGGGGGTACAGAAGGTTTCCATCTCCCTGCGCGACCTCGCGTACCTGTGCTTGGGCCGCCTCGGCCGCGCGTGGGTTTCGCTCCGCGCGGACCTCGGCCGTCCGCTCGACCTGTCGCCGCTCCGCCGCCGGGTCGACGTGGTGGAGCTCGACGCGCTCCTCGCTCTCCTGCGTGAACTCGTTCACGCCGACGATGACGCGCGCGCCCGCTTCGACCTCGTTCTGGAAGCGATAGGCGGCGTCCTCGATCTCCCCCTGGACGAAGCCGGCCTCGATCGCGGCGACGGCCCCGCCGAGCTCGTCCACCCTCTGGATCAGCTCGCCGGCCAGCCGTTCGAGCTCGGCGGTGAGCGACTCGACGTAGTAGCTGCCGCCGAGCGGGTCGGCCGTCAGCGTGGTGCCCGCCTCGTGCATGAGGATCTGCTGGGTGCGGAGCGCGATCGTGGCGGCGTGCTCGGTGGGGAGCGCGAGCGCCTCGTCGAAGCTGTTCGTGTGCAGCGACTGCGCGCCGCCGCAGACGGCCGCGAGCGCCTGCACGGCGACGCGGACGATGTTGTTCTCGGGCTGCTGCGCGGTCAGGGTGGAGCCGCCCGTCTGGGCGTGGAAGCGGAGCGCCTGCGCCTTCGCGTTCTGTGCGCCGAAGCGGTCGCGCATGATCTTCGCCCACATGCGGCGCGCTGCCCGGTACTTCGCGGCCTCCTGGAAGAAGTCGTTGTGCGCGTTGAAGAAGAAGGAGAGGCGGGCGCCGAACGCGTCCGGCGAGAGGCCGGCGGCGATCGCCGCCTCGCAGTAGGCGATCCCGTTCGCCAGCGTGAACGCCAGTTCCTGCGCCGCCGTCGACCCGGCCTCGCGGATGTGGTATCCGGAGATGGAGATCGTGTTCCAGTGCGGGATCCGCTCCGCGCAGTAGGCGAACAGGTCGGTCGTCAGCCGCATCGACGGCCGCGGCGGGAAGATGTAGTTCCCCCGTGCCACGTACTCCTTGAGGATGTCGTTCTGCACCGTGCCGCGCAGAGCGTCTCCCGGCACCCCTTGCTGCTCGGCCACGAGCTCGTACAGCAGCAACAGCAGCGCCGCCGGGGCGTTGATCGTCATCGAGGTCGACACCCGATCCAGGGGGATGCCGTCCAGCAGCACCTCCATGTCGGCCAGCGAGTCGATCGCGACGCCGGTACGGCCCACCTCGCCTTCCGCGAGCGGGTCGTCGGAGTCGTAGCCGAGCTGCGTCGGCAGGTCGAACGCGATCGAGAGCCCCGTCTGGCCGCGCTCGAGCAGGTAGCGGTAGCGGGCGTTCGACTCCTCCGCCGACGCGAAGCCCGCGTACTGGCGGATCGTCCACGGACGACCCCGGTACATGTCCGGATAGGGGCCGCGTGTGAAGGGGAACGATCCCGGCGGCTCCAGCTCGTCCGCCGGCGCGTCCGCCGCGCGGTAGACCGGCTTCACCTCGATGCCGGAGTCGAGCACTCGGCGGTCGGGGGTGATCGCCACGGGCGCATACTACTGCGCGCGTTTCGGCGGGCGGGAGCACCTGCCGGTGCTCCCGCCCGCCGTCGAGGCGTCCGTCAGGGGCTCGTCGTGAGGCTGTCGACGCCGATCGCGTCGAGTTGCCGGTAGCGGGCCTGCACGTTGGTGGGCCCACCCGGTCGGGGTAGCGATGCGCAGAGCATGACGACGCTCCCGCCGGCCGGGAGATCGGCGGCACCCTGCAGGCCGATGCTCGCGCTCGTCGCGTCTTCCGACGACGAAGCGAGCTCGATCCACGTCTGGTCGAGGTTCGTCGACGTGCCGCCGACCCGGAGGCTGCAGGGCACGAACGTGCCTGCCGTCGCCGAGGAGCCGAAGTTCACGACGTTGACCTTCCCGTGGACGAGGTAGCGGCCGGGAGGCAGCTTGAGCGAGGCCATCGCGTCGCTCGTGTCGTCGAGGAGGATCAGGCCGGTCTCGTTGGTCGCGTACCCACGCGTGGGGCCGCCGAGATCGACAGCCGTCTCGCGAGTGCGGCAGTCGCCTCGCAGGTCGACGGCGCGGACGTTTCCGGACACGGGCGAGACACAGGCGTGCACCGTCCCGTCGGTGTCGGGGATCACGGCGTACGCGGCTCCGCCGACGACGAGCAGAGCCGCCGAGAGCGCGAGCACGACGAGCGCGGGTCGTGAGAGGAACCTTCTCATTGGCTGCCTTCCGTACGTGGTTTTGGCCGCCGGGGTGCCGAGGCCTTCGACCGTCATACGTTCGCCAGCCGGTGACCCGCGGTCAACCCCTAGAGGACGCCGCCGGCCTGCTCGATCGCCTCGAGCGCGATCCGCTTGCCGGACTCGATGTGCGTGCGGATGGCGGCCTGCGCCGCTCCCAGATCGGCGCCGTCGAACGCGTCGACGATCGCGCGGTGCTCGCGCGCGAGATACTCGCCGCCCTCCAGATGGCCGCCGCGGATCACCTGCATCATCAGGTTGACCGACAGCTCACGGTAGAAGCGCGACAGCATCGCGTTGCCGACCATGTCGATCTGGCACTCGTGGAACGCCGCGTTCGCCGCATCCCACTCCTCGTGCGAGAGCGCCGCCGCAGAGGCCTCCATCAACGCCCGGAACCGGGCGAGCTCTTCCTCGGTGGCCGAGCCGACGGTGCGCTCGGCCGCGTACAGCTCCAGCGCCAGTCGCACGTCGTAGCCGTCCACGAGCGTCTCCGCGGTCACGGGGGTCACGTAGTAGCCGCGGCGCGCCTTCACCGAGAGGAGCCCCTCGGAGACGAGCCGCGTGAGCGCGTGGTGCACAGGGCTGCGCGAGACGCCGAGCTCGGAGGCTAGCTCGTGCAGCGACAGCTTCGCGCCGGGGCCTGGATTGCGCCTGAGCACACGCTGGCGCAGGGTCTCGTACACCTGCTCGTTGAGATTCGTCCGCGGGAGAGTGATGGCCATGCCCAGATGTAACATGACAGGCCCCGTGAAGGGCAACCCCCCGGATACGCTGAACGGGATGAGGATCGCCGTGAAGCTGTTCGCCGCCCTCCGGGAGCGGGCCGGCGCCCGCACACTGCAGCTCGACCTTCCCGACGGCGCGCTCGTCGCCGACGTCTGGCCTGCGCTTGCACTCGGCGACGAGCCGCCGGGCCTGCTGCTCGCCGTCAACCACACGTACGCCGCCCGCGACCTGGCGCTGCAGGAGGGCGACGAGGTGGCGTTGATCCCCCCTGTCTCGGGGGGCGCCTTCCTCCTCTCCGAGCAGCCGCTCTCGCTCGACCAGGCGGTGCGCGAGGTCGCCTCCGCCGACGCCGGTGCGATCGCCACGTTCTCGGGGACGACCCGGGCGCACTCCCGCGGCCGGGAGGTCGTGCGCCTCGAGTACGAGGCGTACGAGGGCATGGCCGAAGGAGAGATGGAGCGTCTCGC
>DAIOGR010000096.1:0-7209 GCA_036745155.1 Gaiella sp. | reverse complement strand
TCGCCTCCGTGCGTGGGGGGCGGCACCTGGCTCGGCCCCGTCGCAGGGGTGTCGTCCCGGCCGGTCGTCGCCGCCGGGCTGGTCTGCTCGCTGAAGACCGCCCTGGGGCTCAGCTTCCCGACCGGGTCGTTCGACTCCTGCGTCAGGCGGAGCAGCCCGAAGTTCAACGCGATGCCGGCCGCGGCTACCGCGGCCAGCAGCAGCGTCCCGAGAAGGGCTCTCTGCCAGGAGCGCACCACTGCAGGTTACGCGGCGCTGGCGAGCTCGCGCCGGGCAGCTCCGACCTCGCGGGGTCGGTTTGCGAGCAGGACGGCGAGCGTACGGCCGTCGTCGTCCACGTAGCGTGCCCGGAAGGAGTCGGACCCCCCGTCGAGCTCCAGGTGTCTCCAGCCGGCTGTCGTCCCGACCATCTGCAGTCGCAACCCGAACTGGTCGGACCAGAAGTAGGGCGCGTCCAGGTACGGGGTCGGCCGTCCCAGGATCGTGGCGGCAACTGCCGCGGCCTGGCCCGAAGCGCTCGTCCAGTGCTCTACGCGGCGGCCACCGAAGACCGCCACGTCGCCGCAGGCAAACACTCCAGGGTGCTCCGTACGTCCGCAGGCGTCGGTCGGGATGCCCCCGCTGTGGCCGAGCAGCTCGGACGCCGGCTCGGCGCCGACCGCCACGAGCAGCGCGTCGAAGGGAACCACGTCACCGCCCTCGAGCTCGACCCGTCCAGGGGCGACGCTCTGGATGCGGATGCCCAGCCGGACCACGACCTCCTGCTTGCGCCAGCGTTCGGCGAGCGTCAACCCGACCTCCGCTCCCGCAACACGGGCGAGCGGTGCGGTCTCGGCCTCGAGGATCGTCACGTGCGCGCCGAGACCGGCCGCCGTCGACGCCACCTCGGCCCCGACGAAGCCGGCGCCCACGACGACGAGCTTCGTGCCGGGCCTGATCGACGACCGCAGGGCTACCGCGTCGCCGAGCGTGCGCAGCACGTGCACACCCTCGCAGCCGACGCCGGGAAGCCGGCGGGCCCGTGCCCCGGTCGCGATCACGAGGTTGCTCCAGGGCAGCTCCTGGCCGTGGATCTCGACGACCTTCCGGTCGAGGTCGACGCGCTCGACGGGCTCGCCCAGGCGGAGGTCGATGTCGTGCTCGGCCCACCAGCCGGACGGACGGAGCAGGATCTCGTGCCCGGCTTTCTCGCCCGCGAGGAACTGCTTGCTGAGAGCGGGGCGCTCGTAGGGGGCGACCCGCTCGCCGCCGACGACCGTGACCGGATCGTCGTAGCCCCCGGCGCGGAGCGTCTCCGCGCAGCGGGCGCCGGCGAGCCCGGCGCCCACGATGACGACGCCGCTCATGACGCCTCCTCACCCGTTTCGGCTTCGAACACCGTGATCGCGCCCATGGGGCACGATCCGGCGGCGTCGAGCACGGCCTCGTCGTCCGTGCCCGTGACGAGCAGGGTGGCGAGGCCGTCGCCGTCGAGCGCGAAGACGCCGGGAACCTCCTCCACGCAGCTGCCGAAGCCGCTGCAGAGAGAACGGTCGATCTCGATGCGATAGGTGGTCATGCTGGTTGCTCTCCTCTCGAACGGGCGGCCCTGGCGCCGCTGGACGCGGCGGTGCGGCGCGCCACTGCACGGGTCGGGGGTACGAGGAACCGCCACGTGGCGGCGACAGCGACGGATGCGACCGCGGCGACGTAGAGCGCGAAGGCCCAGGGCCGCGTGGTATCGGTGCCTGCGGCGATGCCGTGGACGGTCGCAGCGCCGAAGATCGCGTAGGTGGCCCAGTGCAGGCGGCGCCAGTTCTTGGGGCCGATGCGCTTGCGCATCGAGAACGAAGCGTAGACCAGCACCATCAACTCGGCGGCGAGAACGCCGAACGACGTCCAGACCGGCCGGTAGGACACCAGTCCCGGCACGAACAGGCCCGGGATGCTCACGTGGACGGTGGAGTCGAGCACGAGTGCTGCGGCGTGGCCGACGAGTGCGCCGAGACCCAGCATGGCGAGGATGCGATGGAGGTCGGTGACGGCAGCCGGCTTCAGCGCCGCGAACGGACGCGACTTCACGACGAGGCCGACGAGCACCGACAGTGTCAGCATGACGTAGGCGGTGAGGCCGCTCGCGCGGGCCAGCAGCCAGAAGGTCGGGTCGTGCCTCATGCGAGACCCCCGGCCAGGATGGTGCGTCCGTCGGCGGTGACGAGAACGCGCGGCATGTCGACCTCGGCACCCAGGAACGCCGCCTTCGCCGCCACTTCGGCCTCGGCGGCCGAGTCGGCGACCACGGTCACGCGGAGGAGATCGCCTCCCGCCGGGCGTCCCGTCGTCGGGTCGATCAGATGGTGCATCTCCTCGCCCGCGCGCGTCCAGCGGCGGCGGTCGCGTCCCGAGGTGGCGATGGCGCCGCGTGTGAGCTCCAGCGTCAGCCCGTCGGCGACCCCGACCGGCCACGATCCGCCACGCACCGTGAGGTCGCCGCCGGCGTTCACGAGGCACGGGCCCGCGAGTGCGAGCAGCTCGGCCGCACGATCGGCCGCGTACCCCTTGCCGATGCCCCCGAGGTCGAGACGGGTGCCCGGCTCGAGCTCGACCGTGAGGCCTTCGACCCGCACCGCGCCGCCGCAGCGGGCAGCGGCCGCGCTCGGCGAGACGCTGTCGCTCGGGATCTCCTCGAACGTCCTGTCGTAGCCCGCGGCGACGACGGCGTCGTGCACCGTCGGGTCGAAGCGGCCGCCGGTCGTCTCGCGGGCGGCAAGTGCGAGCTCGACGACACGTACGAGATCGTGGCTCGCGCCGGTGATCCGGCCGTCCCGGTTGAGGCGGGACAGCTCGGAGTCGGGCCGGAACCGCGACATGATCTGCTCGAGTCGCTCGAACTCCGCTGCCGCGGAGGCGAACGCGCGCTCGGCGCGCTCGCCGGGCTCCGCGTCAAGCAGGAGCTCGATGTCGGTGCCCATGGCCTTGAACGAATGCCGCAGCATCACGATGTCCTCGTGACCGTCAGCGGCGGCAGGTTGACCACTCGCACGGCCGGGGCGACGCTCGTCTGGGACACGGCGACGGCGCGGGCACTCGCCTGAGCTGCACGGGCGAGGTCGGCCTGCCGCTGCCTGAGGGCGATGACGGCTTGCCGCTGCTTGAGGGCGATGCGGTAGGTGGCCAGGCGTCGGTCGACGATCTGCTGCACGAGCTTCGCGTCCGTCCGCAGCCGCTGCTCACGTTGAGCGATTGCCGCCAGCCGCGGGTCGGGCTTCGCGGTTGCCCACGGCTTGGCGGCGATGGCAGCCCAGCTGACGAAGAAGACGGCGAGGGCGAGGACGACGGCGTAGACCCGATGGCTCGTGTCAGTCATCTGCCTCGACCCCTTCCCGCTCGTTCTCCTGCTCGTGCTCCCCGCCGGTGCGGTGCTTGACGACGACGATGGGCGGAGGGCGGTGATAGATGACGCGGACGGGAGCCGCGGTCTGGACGGGGGCCACGCTCTGCACGGCTGTCGAGGCCTTGCTCGGCGCCGGCAGCGGGGGCAGGGCGGGTGGCTTCTGCTTGAGCGCCTTCCGCAGCGAGGCTTCGTAACGGTCGAGCTGGGCCGTCCGCCGTGCGACCTGCTTGTCGGTGGCGGCGCTCGCATGGTGACCCAGCGTGAGCGTGTGCCCGAGTGCGAAGACGCCCGCGATCGCCGCCAGCCCGACGGCGAGGGAAACGAGGAGAGCGCGGGTGCGGTTCATGATGAGACCTCCGGTTCGTGATTGCTCCCCGAAGGTAGGCCGGGAACGGCAAGACGGGAGCCAGGCGCAGGTAAGGAGTTCGCCAGCATTCCGCCCTGCTGCAGCGGGCGGGTCGGACGCCCCCTACGATCCCGGTATGCACCTGCTCGTCGTCGAGGATGAGGACGCGATCGCAGAACCGCTCGTCGAGGGCCTTCGGGCCGAGGGCTTCGACGTCACGCGCGTCGCCACCGGCGGGGAGGCCTTGGAAGCTCCCGCCGTGGATCTCGTCCTCCTCGATGTCCGGCTGCCGGACATCGACGGGTTCGCCGTCTGCCGTGAGCTGCGCTCCCGCTCGGACGTCCCGATCATCATGGTCACGGCCAAGGGTGAGGAGATCGATCGTGTCGTCGGCCTCGAGCTCGGCGCCGACGACTACGTGGTCAAGCCCTACGGCCTGCGGGAGCTCGTCGCGCGTATCCGCGCGGTGGCGCGCAGGACCGGCGCCCGGCCCGGGACCCGCGAGACGCTGCGTGCAGGCGGGCTGGAGATCGACGTGCCGGCACGTCGCGCCACCCTCGACGGACGCGAGCTGCAGCTGACCGTGAAGGAGTTCGACCTGCTCGCGCTCCTCGCCTCGGATCCAGGCGTCGTCGTCGATCGGCACCGGATCCTGCGCGACGTCTGGGATACGACCTGGTACGGCTCGTCGAAGACCGTGGACGTGCACGTCGCCGCGCTGCGCAAGAAGCTCGGCGACCCGACGCTGATCGAGACGGTTCGCGGCGTCGGGCTGCGCCTGCGCGCATGACGCGCCGGCTCCTGATCAGCTACCTCTCCCTCACCGTCGTCGTCCTGGCGATGCTCGAGGTGCCGCTCGGGTTCATCAACGCCAGGGGCGAGCGCTCGACCCTTTCGGCCAAGGTCGAGCGGGACGCGGTGGCGATCGCGTCGCTGGCGGAGAGCACGGTCGAAGGTGATGCCAGTACCTCGAACCTGCCTGCGTTGCGGACGCTCGCGTCGACCTACGCGGCCCGCACCGGCGGTCGCGTCGTGATCGCGAACCGCAAGGGCGTCGCGCTGGTTGACTCGGCGCCGCCGGCACCGGGGCGCAGGAGCTTCGCCAGCAGGCCCGAGTTCCGCGCCGCTCTCCGGGGCGACGTCGCCACGGGCGTACGGCACTCGCGGACGCTCGGCTACGACTTCGTGTACGTGGCGGTGCCGATCGCCTCCGGCGGCGTCGTCCACGGCGCGGTTCGTGTCACGTACCCGACCTCCGAGCTCGACCGGCGCGTCCGGAACTACTGGCTCGTGCTCGCCGGCATCGCAGCCGTTGTGCTCGCCGCGGCGGCGCTCGTGGGCCTGCGCTTCGCCCGCTGGATCCGGCAGCCGCTGGAGGGGCTGGAGGTCGCGGCGGCGCAGGCGGGCGCCGGCGACCTGTCGGCGCGCGCCCCCGTGCCCGACGCTCCTCCGGAGCTGCGGCAACTCGCTCTCGAGTTCAACGACATGGTCGCCCGCGTCGACGGCCTCGTGAGCGCACAGCGAGATTTCGTCGCCGACGCGTCGCACGAGCTGCGCACGCCCCTGACCGCACTGCGCCTCCGGCTCGAGAACCTCGAGCGCCATGTGGCCGGCGAGAGCCGGTCCGGCCTCGTCGCGGCTACCACCGAGGTCGAGCGGCTGTCGAGCCTCGTCGACTCGCTGCTCGCCCTCGCCCGCGCGGACGCGGGGACGGCACCCGCAGAGACGCTCGATCTCGCCGGGGCCGCTCGCGCCCGCGTCGAGGCGTGGCAGCCCGTGCTCGAGCGCGAGCTCCGGCTCGAGCTCGATGCGCCGGCGCCCGTCAACGCGCGGGCCGGGGCCGACAGGGTTGCCCAAGTGCTCGAGAACCTGATCTCGAATGCCGTGCGGGCCGCTCCCGACGGCACCACCGTCACGGTGAGCGCCCGACGCGACGGCGCCCACGCCGAGCTTCGCGTCCGGGACGAAGGGGCCGGCCTGACCGACGAGCAGAAGGCGCGGGCCTTCGACCGCTTCTGGCGGGCGCGCAGCGGCGGCGGCGGCTCGGGGCTCGGGCTCGCGATCGTGCAGAGGCTCGTCGGCGTCGACGGCGGGTCGATCGAGCTGCGCGACGCTGCAGGTGGGGGCCTGGAGGCCGTCGTCCGGCTGCCGATCGCCTGACGATTCTCCTGACCGGGCGCTGGACCAGCGCCGGTCCCGGTCCTATACTCGGTCCGGTGCCTCGCGCGACCACCCAGACCCGGCTCCCGGTCGGCTTCGCCGGCATGGACCCGCCGCTCAGCTGGCCGCGCCCGCGCAGCGCTCCGCGGCCCGAGGCGCTCGAAGCCGGCGTCGAGACCCTGCCCAGGGTCGGCCCCGCGGTGCGCGTCCGCCTGGCGAAGCTCGGCCTCCGCACCGTCGGCGACCTGCTCGCCCACCGGCCCCGCCGCTACGAGCGGCCGATCGACGAGCGGTCGATCCGGGATCTCTTCGGCGAGGAGGAGGCCGTGATCGAGGGGGTCGTGCTGGGCACGAGCTCGCGGCGCGGCCGCGGCCGGCTGCGCATCCTCACGGCCCGGGTCGCCGACGACACCGGTGAGATCAAGGCGACGTGGTTCAACCAGCCCTGGCTCGAGGCGCAGCTCACTCCCGGGACGCCCGTGCGCCTGCGCGGCAAGCCCAACCGCTACGGGTTCCAGGTGGAGAGCTACGACCTCGGCGAGGTGACCGAGACCGCAGACTACGCACCCGTCTATCCCGCCAGCGAGGCGCTCGCTCAGAAGCAGCTACGCGCGCTCGTGGGGGCGGCGCTCGAGCTCGCGCGGGCCGAGGGCGACGCCCTGCCGGCCGGACTGGTGACCGCCGAGCGGCTGCCGCTCCGTGCCGACGCTCTCGTCGCGCTGCACCGGCCCCGCTCGCCGGAGGAGGCGGAGCTGGGCCGTCGGCGCCTCGCCTTCGACGAGCTCCTCGTCCTCCAGCTCGCGCTTGCCCGTCGCGCAGCCGAGCGGGAGCTGCTCGTCGCAGAGGCGCTGCCCGCCGCCGGCGAGCTGCTGCGGCGATACCGCGAGGTGCTCCCCTTCGTGCTCACGGACGCGCAGGAGCAAGCGATCGCCGAGATCGACCGCGATCTCGCGCGGACGACGCCGATGCAACGGCTGCTCCAGGGCGATGTCGGCTCGGGCAAGACGGTCGTCGCGCTCGCCACGCTCCTCCGCGCCGTCGAAGCGGGCCGGCAGGGAGCGTTGATGGCGCCGACCGAGGTGCTCGCCGAGCAGCACTTCCTCACGATCGAGGGCATCTGCACCGAGCTCGGCGTGCGTGTCGCGCTCCTCACGAGCGCGCTTGCGGCCAAGGAGCACGCGAACGTCCGGCAGCTGATCGCCTCGGGAGACGTGCAGATCGCCGTGGGAACGCACGCTTTGATCCAGAAGGAGGTCGGTTTCCGCGATCTCGCGGTCGCGGTCGTCGACGAGCAGCACCGCTTCGGCGTCGAGCAGCGCTCCGCGCTCGC
>DAIOGR010000095.1:0-7229 GCA_036745155.1 Gaiella sp. | reverse complement strand
CCGACGAGCCGACGGTCGCCGTCGTGCTCGCCGCCAGCTCCACGTCGTCCGTGCCGAGCTCGTGGCACGCCACCTGCAGGATCACGCCGCCGAGCCCCTGTCCCACCTCGGCGCCGGCGCAATGGACGACGGCGCTGCCGTCGGCGTGGAGCTGCACCCGGGCGGAGCAGTAGTCGTCGAATCCCTCCGAGAAGCAGATGTTCTTGAAGCCCACCGCAAAGCCGACGCCGCGGCGGACGCCCTCGCCCCGCGTCGTGTTGCCCGCCCCGCCGGGAAGGCGGATCGGGTCGCGCGGCAACGGCTCCGGCTCGGGCAGCGGGATCGCGGCCGCCGTCCGGATCACCTCCGCGACCGGCAGCGACCCCGTCAGCACCTGGCCCGTCGGCAGGGTGTCGCCGGGCTCGAGCGCGTTCAGCAGGCGCAGCTCGACCGGGTCGATGCCGAGCTCCTCGGCGAGCCTGTCCATCTGCGCCTCCGCCGCGAAGCAGACCTGGACGGCGCCGAAGCCGCGCATCGCGCCGGACGGCGGGTTGTTCGTGTAGACGACGGTGCCCTCGATGAGAGCGTTGTCGACGCGGTAGGGGCCGAGCGCGAAGCAGGAAGCGTTCGAGATAACGGCTGCCGAGCTGGACGCGTAGGCGCCGCCGTCGAGCAGGATCCTCACGTGGGCGCAGACGATGCGCCCTTCGCGGGTGGCGCGGTGCTCCGCCCAGATCCTCGCCGGATGCCGATGCACATGGCCGGTGAACGACTCCTCCCGGTTGTAGACGATCTTCACGGGCCGGTCGGTGTGCAGCGCCAGCATCGCAGCGTGGATCTGCATGGAGAGGTCTTCGCGGCCGCCGAATGCCCCGCCGACGCCGGCGAGGTGGATGCGCACCTGCTCGGGCCGCAGGCCGAGGCACGGCGCCACCTGGTCGCGGTCGACGTGGAGCCACTGGGTGGCGACGTGCACGTCGACGCCTCCCTCGCCGTCGGGGAGCGCGAGGCCGGACTCCGGGCCGAGGAACGCCTGATCCTGGCCGGCGAGCTCGTAGAAGCCCTGGACGGTGACGTCGCCCTGGACGTCCGGGTCGCCGTGCCGGATCACGAGCGAGCGCAGGACGTTCGGGCGCGGGTCGTCGCGGTAGCCGTGACCCATGGTCGGCCGGTCGGGGTGAAGCGGCTCCTGCTCGGTCGCGCGCTCGGGATCGGCCACGGGCTCGAGCGGCTCGTAGTCGATGACGATCGCCTCGGCGGCGCGGCGCGCCTGCTCGGGGTGCTCGGCCGCGACGAGCGCGACCGGCTCGCCGTAGTAGCGCACCCGGTCGATCGCGAGCACCGGCTGGTCGGGGAACTCGAGACCGTACGTCTTGCGGCCCGGCACGTCGTCGTGCGTCAGCACGGCATGCACACCGGGCATCGTCACGGCCCGCGAGATGTCGATCGCCCGGATCCGGGCGTGGGCGTGCGGGCTGCGCAGCGTGTGCCCCCAGAGCATGCCGGCAGCGCCGAGGTCGCTCGAGTAGGCGAACTCCCCCAGCACCTTCGGCGGGACGTCGGGCCGCGCGGCCGCACGCGCGACGCCGATCACCGTGTCGGTGGCGCTCTCGACGACGAGCGCGGTCTCGGTGGCGACCTCGATCTCGGTCATGACGCCGCCGCCCTCACCGCGTCGAAGATCTTCTGGTAGCCGGTGCAGCGGCAGATGTTGCCCGACAGCGCCTCCCTGATCTCGTCGTCCGAGGGGCTCGGGTTGTGCTCGAGCAGGCCGACGGTCGCGACGATCAGCCCGGGGGTGCAGAAGCCGCACTGCACCGCCCCGGCCGCGACGAACGCCTCCTGCACCCGGTGCAGCGCCCCTTCCTTGCCGACGCCCTCGACGGTGACGACCTCGTGCCCGTCCGCCTGCGCCGCCAGCACGAGGCACGCGCAGACGAGCGTTCCGTCGAGGAGCACGGAGCACGAGCCGCACTCGCCCTGCTCGCACGCATTCTTCGAGCCGGGGAGACCGAGTTGCTCGCGCAGCACGAAGAGGAGGCTCTCGCCACCCCAGACGTCCGCCTCGCGGCGCTCGCCGTTGACGGTGAGCTCGATCTTCACGAGAGGCACCTGTCGAGGGCGCGGCGGGTCAGCACGCGCAGCGCGTGACGGCGATAGGCGGCGGTGCCCCGCACGTCGTCGATCGGGCTCGCCGCGGCGGCGACCTGCTCGGGGAAGCCGTCGGCCGCGTGCAGCGGCGCCGTCACGAGCCGCACGGTGGGCGCGGCGGAGCCGAACGCCGCCCGGATCTCGTCGCGCTCGCGGTCGACCTCGAGCGCGAGGGAGCAGACGGAGATCACCATCGCGTTGCGGGGGCCCACCTTCATGAACGTCTGCCGCGACCCGCTCGGAGTCACCCGAACGGCGGTGATGATCTCGTCGGGCTCGAGCGCGTTCCGCTTCACCCCGACGAGGAACTCCGAGAGCGGGATGCGCCGCTCGCCTCGGAGGCTGCGAACCTCGATCTCGGCACCTTCGGCGAGCAGCGGCGGGATCGCGTCGCCGGCGGGCGAGGCGGTGCCGAGGTTGCCGCCGATCGTGCCGCGGTTCCGGATCTGGGGCGAGCCCACGGTGCGAGATGCCTCCGCGAGCGCGGGCAGCGCCGCCGCGACGGGCCCGTGCATCGCCTCGGCGTAGGTGAGGCCCGAGCCGAGGACGAGCGTGCCGTTGTCCCTGTGGAAGCCGCGCAGCTCCGCCACCTCGTTGAGGTTGATCAGTGCCGGGGGACGCGAGCGGTCGAAGTTCAGCTCCACGAGGACGTCGGTGCCGCCCTGCACGAAGCGCGCGTCGGGAGAATCCGCCTTGACGCGGAGCGCCTCGTCGAGCGTTCGGGGTGTGTGGACGTCCATCCGGTTGGCCTCAGCGCTCCTCTCGCACGAACGGTACTCCCAGGGCGCCCGGGGCGCCGAGCCGCCGCTTCGCGATCCCGGACGAGACGACGACGAGCACGACGACGGTCATCACGTAGGGAAGGGCCTGGAACAGCTCCGGCGCGAGCGTCACGCCTCTCGCCTGGAGGGTGAACGGCAGCGCCTGGAACGCGCCGAAGAAGTAGGCGCCCACGAGGCACAGCTCGGGCCGCCAGAAGGCGAAGATGACGAGCGCGATCGCGATCCACCCTGCCCCGCCCGTGATGCCGTCGACCCACTGCGGCGTCAGGGCCAGGCTGAAGCAGGCGCCGCCGACGCCTGCGAGGGCGCCGCCGGCGAGCACGTGCGCGTAACGGTACGCGGTGACGCTGATCCCGACCGCGTCCGCGGTCTGCGGCGACTCGCCCACCGCGCGCACGTTCAGCCCGGGCCGGGTGCGGGAGAGGTACACGGCCGTGAGCGCGACGAGCGCCCACGACGCGTAGACGAGCCACGTCTGCTCGAACAGGATCGGGCCCACGATCGGCGCGTCTCCCAGGTCGAAGAGGTCGACGGGGGCGAACTGGTGCTTGGCCGGCGCGTCGGCGAGGCCGAGGTCGTTGCCGAGGTACGACGAGAGGCCGGCCGCACCCGCGAAGATCGTGAGCGCGAGCCCGGAGACGATCTGATTCGCACGGAGCGTGATCACGATGAACGCGAAGAGGAGCGACACGGCGGCGCCGGCAAGGGCGGCGACGAGCACGGCGACGAGGAGCACGGTGCCTCCCGGGCCGCCGATCCGCTGCACGGCCCAGAAGCCCATCACGGCGCCGGAGAGCATCATCCCCTCGACGCCGAGGTTGAGCACGCCGGAGCGCTCCGCGAGCAGCTCCCCGAGCGCCGCGAAGAGGAGAGGCGTCCCGTACGCGACCCCCGAGGCGATCACGACGACGAGGATGGAGTTGTTCACCGGCCGCCCTCCGAAGCGGGTGCCACGGCCTCGCGCTGCCTGCGCTGCAGTCGGACGCGGTAGCGGATCAGGAGCTCGCCGCCCAGGGTGGTGAACAGGATCATCCCCGACATGACACCGACGAGGCCCGAGGGGAAGTCGGGCCCCTGCAGCGCCGAGCCGGCGTTCTGCAGACCGCCGAGCAGGACGGCCACGAGCACGACGGCGAACGGGTTGTACCGGGCGAGGGCGGCGACGACGATCCCCGTGTAGCCGTACCCGTACGCGCGCAGGCCCTTGGGATCGGCGTCGAGGGTGTGCAGGAAGTCGCCCACCTGGCTCGCGCCGCCGAGCCCGGCGAGCGCGCCCGAGAGCGCCATCACGGCGAGGATCTTGCGGCGCGTGCGCATGCCCGAGTAGCGGGCGGCGCGGGGCGAGTCGCTCATCACCTGCACCTCGAACCCGAAGCGCGTGCGCGAGTACAGCACCCACAGGAGCGCGGCCGCCGCCACCCCGACGATGAGCCCGAAGGGGACGACGACGCCCGAGCCGAGCGTCGGCCAGTTGGCGGCGTCGGGAAGCGCCTTGCCGACGGGGAAGACGGCCGCGCTCGCCGAGGTCGTGTCGCGCCAGTACGAGTGGCTGTCGAAGATCAGGTAGGTGAGGATCAGCCCAGCGACGTAGTTGAGCATCAGCGAGGTGATGATCTCGTTGGTCGACAGGTAGGCCCGCAGGAAGCCTGGGATGAGCGCCCAGGCCGCGCCCGCCGCCATGCCGGCTGCGATCATCGCCGCGATCAGCACGGTGGTCGACTGCCCGACGAGCAGCAGCCCCGCCGCGGAGGAGCCGATCGCCCCGAAATAGAGCTGGCCTTCGCCGCCGATGTTGAACAGGTTCATGCGGAAGGCCGCCGCGGCGGCGAGGCCGGTGAACAGGAGAGGCGTGGCGCCGATGAGCGTCTGCGTCAGGGCCCCGGGCGCCGTGAACGCCGCCTCGAACATGTCCCTGTAGGTCGTGACGGGGTTGTGCCCGGTGGCGAGCAGCACAACGGCGATCAGCACGAACGCGACGACCAAGGAGCCGAGGGGGACGGCGACCGACAGCCAGCGCGGCTGCGTGAGGCGGCGCTCGATGCGAAGGCTCACGAGCCGCCCCCGCCGGCCATCATCAGCCCGATCTCCGCCACGGCGGCGGTGGCCGCGTCCACCTCGCCCACGATCCTGCCCTCGTACATGACCGCGATCCGGTCGGAGAGCGTCATCAGCTCGTCGAGGTCCTCGGAGATGAGCAGGATCGCGACGCCGCTCGCTGCCGCGTCGCGCAAGTGCTCGTGCACCGTCTCGATCGCGCCGACGTCGAGGCCGCGCGTGGGCGCAGCGATCACGAGCACCTTCGGCGTGCCCGAGAACTCCCTGGCGAGCACCACCTTCTGCAGGTTCCCTCCCGAGAGCTGGCGGGCCGAGGCGCCGGGCCCGGGGGCCTTCACGTCGTAGCGCCGAATCAGCTCGACCGCCCAGTCCCGGATCCGGTGGAAGCGGAGGAACGGCCCCGCCGAGTTCTCGTCGGAGCGGTACGACTTGAGGACGACGTTGGACGAGATGCTGAGGCTCGGAGCCACGCCGGTGTGCAGCCTGTCCTCCGGCACGTGCGCGATGCCCGCCTGGATCGCCGAGCGCGGGTCGCCCGGGTGCACCGTGACGCCCCCGACCCGGATGGCGCCGAACTGGAGCGGGCGCAGGCCGGTGACCGCCTCGGCGAGCTCGCGCTGCCCGTTGCCGGCGACCCCCGCGATCCCCAGGATCTCGCCCGCGTGCACCCGCAGCGAGACGTCGTGCACCGCCGAGACGCCGCGGTCTCCGGCGGCGGTGATGCCGTCGACCTCGAAGCGAAGCTCACCCACCTCTCGCCTCCCCTCGCGGCGGTTGTAGGTCTGCAGCTCGCGCCCCACCATCAGCTCTGCAAGGGAGCGCAGGGTGGAGGCGGCGGTGTCGACGGTCGCGACGGAGCGGCCGTCGCGCAGCACCGTGACCCGGTCGGAGACCGCCTTCACCTCGTGCAGCTTGTGGGAGATGAAGATCACCGTGCGCCCGTCCGCTGCCATGGCGCGCAGCGTCTGGAACAGCGCGGCAGCCTCCTGGGGCGTCAGCACGGCGGTGGGCTCGTCGAGGATCAGGATCCGCGCCTCGCGGTACAGCGCCTTGAGGATCTCGACGCGCTGCTGCTCCCCCACGGACAGCTGCCAGATGCGGGCGCGCGGATCGACGGCCATGCCGTAGCGCTCCCCGAGTTCGGCCACGCGGTCCTCGATCGCGCGCGGGTGGAGACGGAACGAGCGGCCGACGTCGCTCTGGTCGCCGAGCATGACGTTCTCGGCGACGGTGAACGGCTCCACGAGCCGGAAGTGCTGGTGCACCATCCCGATGCCGGCGGCGATCCCGTCCCGCGGGCTCACGAAGGAGACGGGCCTGCCGTGCACCTCGAGTTCGCCCTCGTCGGCGCGGTACAGCCCGGTGAAGATGTTGGAGAGGGTGCTCTTGCCGGCACCGTTCTCGCCGAGCAGCGCGTGCACCTCGCCCTCGGCCGCCTCGAAGTCGACGGCGTCGTTCGCGACGACGCCGGGGAACCGCTTCGTGATGCCACGGCAGGCGATCGCCGGGCTCGCACCTGTGCGGGCCGGGGCGACCGCCTGAGACTCGGCCGTGGGCTCCATACCGGGGACCGGCACCGGCCGGGGGAGGCGGACGCGCCGCTTCCCCCGGCCGGCGACTGCTAGCCCTTCGGGCTCCCGACGGCGCCCTTCACGAGCCAGTTCATGGCGTAGAGGTCGGGCAGGACCTTCAGCGTCTTCCCCTTCGCCACCATCAGCTTCCCGCTCTGGTCGTAGAGCGGGCCCCTGAACGGGTTGAACGTGCCCTTGACGATCGCCGCGCGCTTGGCCGCGATCATCGACTTCGTCTTCGCGCTGACCTTCGGCCCGTACGGGGCGAGATCGGTGAAGCCGTCCTTGATGCTGCCGTAGTAGAAGCCCGACTTCCAGGTCCCGTCGATGGCCGCCTTGACGCGGCTGAGGTAGTACGGGCCCCAGTTGTAGACCGCGGCCGTCAACCACGACGTGGGCGCGAACTTCTTCGCGTTCGCGTCGTACCCGACCCACGGGATCCCCTTCGACTGCGCGTACTGGCCCGCGGCCGGGCTGTCGACGTTCTGCCCGAGCACGTCCGCGCCCCACGAGGTGACGAGGCTCTCGGCCGCCTTCTTCTCCTTGGCCGGGTCGAACCAGGCGTTCGTCCAGATCAGCTTCACCTGCACCTTCGGGTTGACCGCCTGGGCGCCGAGCACGAACGCGTTCGCGTGCCGGATCACCTCGGGGATCGCGAACGGGACGATGTAGCCGATCTTGCCGTTCTTCG
>DAIOGR010000094.1:0-7359 GCA_036745155.1 Gaiella sp. | reverse complement strand
GAGCGGGTGGAGCGCTTCCTCGAGAAGCCGTCGTGGGGCCAGGTCTTCTCGGACAAGATCAACACCGGCATCTACGTGCTCGAGCCGGAGATCCTCCGTCACGTGCCGGCCAACAGGCCGTTCGACTTCTCGCAGGAGCTGTTCCCGCTCCTGCTCGAGATGGGACGGCCGATCTACGGGCACGTGTTGGAGGGGTACTGGCAGGACATCGGCACGATCGAGCAGTTCCGGCAGGCCAACTTCGATGCGCTGGACGAGCGGGTGCGCCTGAACGTGCCGGGGATCCGGCTGCGCGGGAACGTCTGGATCGGAGACGGCGTCGACGCCGAGGCGGTGGAGCACGTGGCGGGGCCTGCGTTCGTGGGCAGCAACTGCCGGATCGCGCCGGACTCCGCGATCGGCCCGTACGCAGTCCTGTCCGCCGGCGTCACCGTCCGCGATCGCGCCCGCGTGGAGCGCTCGGTCGTCGACGCCTCGACGTACATCGGCCGCGGCACGGTGATCGAGGGGGCGATCGTCGGCCGCTCCTGCGACATTCGCGACCGCGTGCGCGTGCACGAGGGCGTCGCGATCGGCGACGGGGTGACGATCGGCCCGGAGGCGAGCGTGATGCCGGGCGTGCGCATCTTCCCGTTCAAGGAGGTGGAGACAGGGACGCACATCCACGAGAGCATCGTGTGGGAGAGCCGCGCCTCCAACCGGCTCTTCGCGAAGGACGGCGTCACCGGCCTCGTCAACGTCGACCTGACGCCCGAGACGGCGGTACGGATCGCCGCTGCCCTCGGCACCGCGCTGGAGCCGGGGGCGCAGGTCGTCGCGAGCCGCGACTCCCCGGACGCGTGCCGCATGATCCAGCGGGCGCTGATCGCCGGCCTCACCTCGACGGGTGTCGCCGTCGCCGACCTGCGCGTGTCGCCGGCAGCCGTGACGCGGCACGTCCTCAAGACCCAGGGGCTCGGTGCCGGGGTTCACGTGGGGCAGAGCGAGGCCGATCCCGAGCTCGTCGAGATCCGCGTGTTCGAGTCGCCCGGGATCCAGCTGACGGCCTCGCTGCAGAAGGAGATCGAGAAGCATTTCACCCGGCAGACGCTGCGGCGGGCGACGTTCGCCGATGTCGGCGAGACGACGTATCCGGCGCGGGTGCGCGAGAGCTACGCGCAGGACCTGCTCGACTCGTTGGACACCGGTGCGGTGCGCGCACGCGGCTTCCGCATCACGGTCGACTTCGGCTACTCGGCCGCGTCGTTCACCCTTCCGCTCGTGCTGGGCCCGCTCGGGGTCGAAGCGATCACGACGCACGGCTTCCTCGCCACCCACGTGGGAAGGGAGGCGTCGCCGGACGACGCCAAGCGGCTCGTCAGCGCGATGGGGGCAGACCTGGGCGTCGTCTTCGACCGCGCGGCCGAGCGCCTCCTGCTGATCGACGAGCGTGGTGCCGACGTGCCCGCCGACCGGACGCTGCTGCTCCTCGTCCGCCTCCTCGCCGAAGCCGGCCGGAGCGGGACGATCGCGGTACCGGTGACGGCCACCGGGCTCGTGGACGTGCTCGTACAGGGGTCGAACCTGGGCGTCCTGCGCACGCCGCACTCGCTCAGCGACCTCACCCGCGCGGCGGCGGCGGGCGGAGTCGTGTTCGCCGGCGCCACGAGCGGCGGCTACGTGTTCCCCGACGTCGTGCCCGGCTACGACGCGGTCACGAGCCTCTGCAAGCTGCTCGAGCTGCTCGCCGCCACGCACCGGCCGCTCTCCGAGCTCGTCGCGGAGGTGCCGGAGCCCTCGCTCACCCACCGCTCCCTCGAGTGCCCGTGGGCGAAGAAAGGGCTCGTCATGCGCCTCCTCAACGAGCAGCTCGCCGATCGGCGCCTCGACCTGCTCGACGGGATCAAGGCCTACGACGACCGCGGCTGGATCCAGGCGCTGCCGGACCCCGACGAGCCGGTCGTGGACGTCTACGCCGAGGGATCGACCGCCGAGGCATCGACCGAGCTCGCCGACGAGCTCTGCGGCCTGATCGAAGCGATCGTGCAGGGAGACGCGGCTGCGGAGCGAACTGGAGTGGTGCAAGCCTCAAGCTGAGGTTGACCCCTCGGTGCGGGGACTGCTTCAATGGCTCTCCCGACCGGAAAGGCTGTCCGTGGAACCACTCCCCGACCTCTCGACCCTCTCCGACGACGACCTCACCGACCTCCTGCGGCAGCGCGAGACGGACGAGGACGCCATCTCGAAGCGGCGGCGGTTGCTGCACGGGCGTATCGACATCCTCCGCGGGGAGCGGACGGCCCGGCTGAAGGCACAGGTCGCGGCCGGCGGCGTCGACCTACCGTCGCCGACGAGCCTCGACCGGCCGCTCTACGCGGGCACCGGCGACCTGCCCAGCGAGGACGACCTCTTGCCGCTCCCGGATCTCGCCACGCTCTCGGACGACGACCTGCGCACGATGATCCGTGAGCTCGAGCACGAGGAGGACGACATCTCGCTCGAGCGGCGCTTCTACCAGGGTCAGGTCGACATCCTGCGGGCCGAGCGCGCCAAACGCGCACGCGGAGGCGGCGGCGGGCACGTCGAGACGGGCGATCTCGGCTCGATCCTCGGCGGCGGGCACGACGAGGCCGCATGAGCCATATCTACTGCCCGGAGTGCGGCTTCCAGAGCCCGGAGGCCGCCCACTACTGTTCCCGCTGCGGCGCGCTGCTCGTCGTCGAGGCGGCGGGGGAGACGACGCTCACCCTCGGGCCCGAGGAGCTCGCCGGGGAGGCATCACCGATGCCGGCCGACGGTATCCGCGGCCCCGCCCTGGTCGTCCGCTCGGGCGGGGGTAGGGCGGGGGAGAGCTTCCAGCCGGGGAGCGGCCGCACCATCGTCGGCCGCTCGCCCGAGTGCGACATCTTCCTGGACGACGTCACGGTCTCCCGCCGCCACGCGGAGCTCTCCCACGACGGCGACACCTTCACGATCCGGGATCTCGGCAGCCTCAACGGCACCTTCGTCAACCGCAGGCGGATCGAGTCCGCCACGCTGCAGGACGACGACGAGGTGCAAATCGGCAAGTACCGGCTCACCTTCCTGCACCGATGACGACGACCGAGCCCACCACCGAGCCCGCCGTGCCCGGGTCGCCGCACCTGCACACGATCGGCGCCGTGTGCGAGCAGCTGCGCGACGAGTTCCCCGACATCTCCATCTCGAAGATCCGCTACCTCGAGGACCAGGGGCTGCTCGCGCCGCGGCGCACCCGTGGCGGCTACCGCCTCTTCTCCGAGGCCGACGTGGAGCGGCTCGTGACGATCCTGCGCCTGCAGCGTGACGAGTTCCTGCCACTGCGCGTGATCCGTGAGGAGCTGCGCTCGCCGACGGCCGACCGGGCCAAGCGCCGGCTCGCCGGCCTCCGCGCCGCGGAAGACGAGATCGACCTGCACGAGCTCTGCGGCCGCGCCGGCGTGAGCCCCGAGTTCGCACGTCAGCTGGAGGAGTTCGGGCTGCTCACCCCACGAATCGAAGCGGGAGAGCGCCTCTACCGCGAAAGCGAGGCGGACATCGCGCTCGCCTGCGGCAAGATCGGGCATCACGGCATCGACGCGCGTCATCTGCGCGCCTTCAGGACGGCCGCCGGGCGCCAGTCCGCGCTGCTCGAGCAGCTCGTGGCGCCCGCGCTGCGGTCGCGCAACCCTGAGCGGCGCACCGCGGCGCTCGAGGACCTCGAGGCGCTCGCAGCGGTCGCCCAGGAGCTCTCGCAGCTGCTGCTCATGCGCGACCTGCGGGAGGTGGCGGAGCGGTGAGCAGCCTCGACCTGCAGGCGAAGATCCGCGACGTCCCGGACTTCCCCACGAAGGGCATCGTGTTCAAGGACGTGATGCCGCTGATCGCCGACCCGGCGGCCTTCCGCGAGTCGATCGACCGGCTGGCAGCGTGGGCAGGGCCCCGCACACCCGACGTGATCCTCGGCGCCGAGGCGCGCGGCTTCATCTTCGGCGGCGCGCTCGCCTACGCGCTCGGATGCGGCTTCGTGCCGGCGCGCAAGCCCGGAAAGCTCCCGTGGCGGACGATCGAGGCCGCCTACGACCTCGAGTACGGCACTGACGTCCTGCAGATCCACGCCGACGCGCTCGGCTCCGGCTCCCGTGTGATCGTGCTCGACGACGTGCTCGCGACCGGAGGCACCGCCAAGGCGAAGATCGAGCTCGTGGAGCAGCTCGGCGGCACCGTCGTCGGCGCGCTCTTCGTGATCGAGCTCGGCTTCCTGCACGGCCGCGACCGCCTCGACGGATACGACGTGCACGCCCTGATCGAGTACTGAGCCGTTCCCTGCTCGGGTGCGAGGCGCGCCGGCGATCGGCGGCGTCCCTCGATCGAGGGATTCGTGCGGGCGGCGAAGGGCTTCGGCGAGCCGTTGACACGCGTGGGCGCTCAACCTACCGTCCGAGGTGTCGTCTATGACTGCATCATGGCCACCATGGACGCCCTGACGGGGACGTTCACGCTCTCGTGCCCCCGGCACGGGACGACCAGCGTCCGCCTGTCCGCCTTTCATCGCATCGAGCGTCTCGGCGGGGCGGTGCACCCGGCCGTGTACCGCGTCGAGTTCGCGTGCGGGTGCGGGGGAGAGCATCCCGCCCTGGTGAGCCACGACGTGCTCGACTGGGCCCCGCTCGGCCTCGAGGGCGGCGGCAGCTTCCTCAACCTGATGACCGCGCGGCACGACGATCTCGCGGAGGAGCTCGCGAGCATCGCCACGGCGCGCATCCGCGCGGGCGAATGGCCCTGGAGCTTCTTCTGCTACCCGGAGGACCGGCCGCGGCCCGTGTGCCCGTCCTCCTTCAGCCTGCTCGCCACGGGCGGCGGCATGGTGGCCGTCTCCGTGCAGTGCCCGGTCTGCGGCGCCGTCTCGATCAACGTCGTCTCGCGCACGCACGTCGACGTGCCGTTCGCGAACGATGCCAGGGTCGGCGTGGTCGCACATGTGTTTGCGCAGGACGGCCTGCGGACGCTGGAGCAGTTCCGGGCCGAGCTGGAGTCAGCGGTCTTCGACGAGCGTCGGCTCGGGCTGGAACCTTGAGCGCCGCGTTCCCTGAGGGGAGGGATGATGCTCCGGTGGGCTCCGAGCCGATGACGAGTAGCGTGCAGACCACAATCCGCCGCCCTCTCGTGAAGCAACGCTCCTACGACCTCCTGCTCCGCCACTGCCTCGCCTTCGAGGCGACGCAGGTGCCGCGTATCCCGGCGCGGACGCGGCTGGAGGAGACGCTCGGCCCCGAGCTCACCGACCGGCTGATCAGCAGCCTGACGGCCGCGGACCGACGGTAGGGCGACGCGCGCCCGGCGCAGCGGCCGCGAGGCTCAGTCGCCGCCGCGGGTGCGGACGAACACGAAGATCAGGAACGACGCCACCAGCGAGACGATCAGCGCGGTCGCCTTCGACACCTCGACGGCGACCATGCCGAAGTACATGACGAGGAAGAAGACGACGGCCCAGATGAACGACTGGACGCCGCGATCGACACTGGGGCTGCGCAGGTGCATCGTCGGCATCGTAATCGATGCCGCGGCGTGACCGCTGCGAGGGAAAAAAATTCACCGAGCCGGTAGCGCTTTCGTCCACCCAACTCGTTGACCTTCCGCTTCCGCGTACGGCCTCCGGGCTGAGCTTCGACCTACTCGCGCTCCGTGCTCGGTGCAAGGAGGAACCTAGAGAGCGGGAGCGGGGCGGTCAAGGGAGTCATGAACCCGATCCCCGCAATTTCCGGCTTTTTCCGCCAACCGACCGCAAGCGGTCCGGGGGCGCGTAGGATGCTCCGGTGCGCAGCCGCCTCGTCTACGGATCCGCCGTCGTGCTGCTTGCGATCGCGGCGCTGCTGACGGTCACCGGCTGGGACGACGATCCGGCCAAGCTGCCGAACTGGCAGGCGCTCGTGCTGGGCGTCGTGCAGGGCCTCACCGAGCTTCTGCCCATCTCCTCGTCGGGCCACCTGATCCTCGTCCCCTGGCTGTTCGACTGGACCTACCTCGAGCAGCACGACGCCTTCAACCAGACGTTCGACGTGGCGCTGCACCTGGGCACACTCGTGGCGGTCGGCGCGTACTTCTGGCGCGACGTCGTCGCGCTGGTCACGGCCTGGCTGGGCACTCTCCGATCACGCTCGATCTCGACGCCGGAGGGGAAGGTGGCCTGGATCGTGCTCGTCGCGACCATTCCTGCCGCCCTGATCGGGTTCGCCCTCGAGGACCCGATCGCAAACCACCTGGGCGAGCCGTGGCAGATCGCCATCCTGCTGGCCGTGTTCGCGGCCGTGCTCTGGTGGGCAGACCGCCGACCGATGACCCGCGACACGCACGAGCTCAGCTTGAAGGAGGGCCTCGGGCTCGGCTTCGCCCAGTCGCTCGCGCTGATGCCCGGCGTGTCGCGCTCGGGGATCACGATCTCGGCCGCCCGCTGGCTCGGCCTCGACCGTGACGCCTCCGCCCGTCTCTCGTTCCTGCTGCTGATCCCCACGGTCCTCGGTGCCGTGCTGCTCAAGGGCGTGAAGGACGTCCTCCTCGGCGACCTGCCGTCCGGCTGGGTGGGGCCGTTCGTCGTCGGCACGATCGCCGCGGCCGGCGCCGGCCTGCTCGCGATCCAGTGGCTGCTCGGGTATGTCAGGCGCCACGACTACTCCCTGTTCGTCCTGTACCGGCTCTGCGCGTCCACCGCGATCCTGCTCCTGATCGTGACGGGCGTCCGGTCGAAGGCGTTCTGAGCGTGCGCGTCCCCGTCGGCGACATCGAGCTGTACGTCCACGAGCTGGGGGAGGGCCGGCCGCTCCTCGCCCTGCACGGGGGCCCGGGGCTGGACGGCTCCGTCTGGTTCCCGGGCCTCGACCCGATCGCCGCTGACGGATGGCGCGTCCTGGCCCCCGACCTGAGGGCGAACGGGCGTTCGACTGCGGGTGACCCGGCGCGCTGGACGGTGGGGCAGATGGCGGACGACGTGGAGGCGCTCGTCCAGGCCCTCGGGCTCGAGCGCACGGTGGTCGCGGGCTGGTCGTTCGGCTCGTTCGTGGCTCAGAGCCACATGGCGCGCCACGGCAGCGCCGACGCGTACGTGCTGATGGGGACGATCGCCGAGCCGGGCGCGCTCGCGCTCGTGGAGGAGCAGCTGGCTCGGTTCGAGCCGGAGCGGCTCCGCGCCCAGGTGACCGCCTCCTGGGCGCTCGAGGCCACCGTGGACACGCCGGAGGCGTGCAGGAGGCTCAGCGCCGAACAGGCGCCGTTCCACGTCGCCGAGCCGGAGGGGCCGCTCGTGGAGCAGCTCGTCGCCGGCGACCGGGTCGTCTACCGGCCCGAGGTGCTGCGCCACTTCGCCGCGGGCGGGGACTACGGCATGGT
>DAIOGR010000093.1:0-7370 GCA_036745155.1 Gaiella sp. | reverse complement strand
GGGATCAGGAACACGGCGACCTGCGCCGCGGACGCGAGCGCGATCTCCGCGGCGAGCTTGATCTTGCCGCGGTAGGCGACGATCACCGCGCCGCCGTGCTCGGCGGCGTTGCCGACGATCGCGACGATCACGGCCGCGACGAAGAAATCGCTCAGGCCGGCCTTGTGGGCGAACTCCTCCAGCGAGCCGACGAGTATCTCCGCCACGAGTGCGGTTGCGACCGTCGCGATGCCGAGCGCGGCGAGCGACCTCCTGAACGACCAGGATTCGATCTCCTCGTCGCTCGAGACGTGCACCAGCCGGTGGCGGCGCAGCGAGTACCAGGTCGTTGCGAGGTACACGAGTAGCAGCGCGATCGAGACAGGCACCGAGAGATTGGCGATCGCGCGGCGGTCGGGGTCGCCGTCCCAGCTCGGGATCGCAGGCACCAGGAAGAGCAGGACGGCGAGCCCGATCGCCGCGAGCGACAGGAAGCTCGACCAGCGCTCGATCTCGCCGCGCCCGCCCGCGACCAGCGAGAACCCGAGCACGAGCAGGAGGTTGCCGACGACGGAGCCCGTCAGCGAGCCTCGTACGACCTCGGTCAGACCCTCGTGCACCGCGATGATCGCGATGATCAGCTCGGGCGCGTTGCCGAACGTGGCGTTGAGGAAGCCTCCCACGCCGGGCCCCGTGTGCTCTGCCGCGTGCTCGGTCGCCTCGCCGATCAGCCAGGCGAGCGGGACGAGCGCCAGCGCGGAGAGCGCGAAGAGCGCCGTATCGCCGAGATCCGTCAGGTAGTGGAGCGCGATGACCGCGGGGGCGAGGAAGAGCCCGGCGAAGAGGAACTTTCGGATCATCGTCCGGCAACCCTACCCGGCTCCCCGCCGGCAACACGGCCGCCGCGAAAAGGCCACCGCGCGGCGCCAATGCCTGAAAACGGCGCCACTGTCAAGTCTTGCGCGGTGTGCTCGCGCGGTGCCACAGTTCCGTGCATGAGCGAGCTGAGCGACACCCGGGCCCCGACCGACCTGCCGCTGCGGCCGCAGGACGAGGTCGAGTGCCGCCGCTGCGAGGTGCACTGCGACAAGGTGGTCTACCCCGGGGCCTGCGTCGCCCGCGCCTGCCCGTTCGTGTACGCGTACGAGGCGTGGGGTCACACGTACATGGGCTGCCTGCAGAAGGTGTTCTCGGTCGAGATCGACCTCGACCTGCTGCAGGCGGCCGAGCGCCACAGCCTCGGCTTCGGCGCCGTGAAGGCTCTGCGGGCGCCGCTGCCGATGTGCCATGCAGAGGTCTCTTCGTGCTATGAGGGCCGCTCCGACGAGATCGGCTGCCGCAACCCGGAGTTTTTCGAGATGCCGGTCTCGCGGCCGAGCTTCCGCGTGTTCGCACGGCTCTCCGACTGAGCGTTCCCGAGAGCTACGCGCCTGCCCAGCGTGCGTGCAGGTCGCGTAGCCGCTGCACCTCCGACGCGTCCGGGCCGTGGCCCTCGGGGCCGGGTGTCTCCAGGATGGCGGGGAGCTCCTGGAAGGCAGGATGGGCGAGGAAGGCGCCGAGCTTCTCGCCGAGCAGGCCGAGACCGATCGAGTCGTGCCGGTCGCGATTCGACCCGAGCTCGGCCTTCGAGTCGTTCACGTGCAGGCAGCGCAGGCGGTCGAGCCCGATGCGCGCGTCGAGGTCGGCGACGGCGGCGTCGAGCGCCGACGCGTCGGTCACGTCGACGCCGGAGACGTACCAGTGGCAGGAGTCGAGGCAGACCCCGAGGCGCGGATGCCGGTCGAGCGCCTCGAAGAGGGCTGCAAGCTCCTCGGTGGAGCGGCCGATCGTGCCTCCCGCTCCGGCCGAGTTCTCCATCAGCAGCCAGAGGTCGTCCGTGGTCAGCTCGAGCAGCTCGCGCAGCGCCGGCACGACGTGCTCGAGCCCCGCTTCGAAGCCGGAGCCGAGGTGCGAGCCGACGTGGAAGATGACGCCGTCCGCGCCGATCGCACCGGCCGCCTCGAGCGAGGAGCGCATCGCCGCCACCGACTTCTCGTAGATGACCGGGTCGGGGCTCGCGAGGTTGACGAGGTAGAGCGCGTGGCAGACGACGGCCGCGATCCCCGCCTCGAGGCGCCGCTCCCGGAAGCGCGCCGTCTCCTCCGGCGTGTGGCTCGTGGGCCGCCACATGCGGGGGCTCTGGGTGAATACCTGCACGGCGTCGCACCCCAGTGCCTCGGCCCGGTCGATCGCGTTCGAGATGCCGCCGGAGGACGAGACGTGGGCGCCGAACAGCATCGGCGTACGCTACCCGCCGATGCGCCTTCCCCTGCACGAGAAGCTCGGCCCGCTCCAGGAGCGCGACTTCCGGCTGCTGTTCTCCGCGACGACGATCACGACCGTCGGCGATCGCCTCGCCGGCATCGCGCTCGCGTTCGCGGTGCTCGACGTCGGCTCGGTCACCGGTCTCGGCATCGTGCTGGGCGTGCGCCAGGCGGTCGAGGCGCTCGTGCTCGTCTTCGGCGGGGTTCTCTCCGACCGGCTGCCGCGGAGCTCGATCCTCGTCGGGGCGTCTCTGTTGCAGGGGGCTGCGCAGGCGGCGACGGCCGCCGTCGTCCTCACCGGTCATGCGTCGCTGGCCTGGCTGATCGTGTTGGTGGCCCTGTACGGGATCGGCGCCGGCATGGTCGTCCCGGCCGAGGTCGGGCTCGTGCCCCAGACGGTCAGCGGCGGCCGCCTGCAGCAGGCGAACGCGTTGCAGGGCATGTCCCGGAGCATCGTCGGGGTGCTCGGCCCGGCCGTCGGCGGCACGCTCGTCGCGCTCGGGAGCCCCGGGATCGCGCTGGGCGCCGACGCGATCTCGTTCGTCGTGTGCGCGGCGCTGCTGGCCCGGATCCGGATCCCCTCCCGTGCCGGGGACACCAGGCGGGCGAGCTACCTGCACGAGCTGCGCGACGGTTGGCAGGAGTTCACGGCGCACACCTGGCTCTGGTCCTCCGTGGGGGTGTTCGGCTTCTCGAACATGTTCTACGTGGGCTGCTGGGCCGTGCTCGGGCCGGAGATCGCCGACCGGGAGCTCGGCGGCGCGGGCCCCTGGGCGCTCATCCTCAGCGCCGGCGGCGTCGGCGCCGTGCTCGGCGGCCTCGCCGCCATGCGCGTGCGGCCGGCGCGCCCGCTGCTCGCGTCCGTGCTGGCCCCACTGCCGATGACACTGCCGCTCGTGGGCCTGGCGTTCGGCTGGCCGGTCTGGGCGATCGCCGGGCTGAACCTGCTCGGCGGGATCGGCCTCTCGATCCACCTGACGCTGTGGTTCACCGTGTTCCAGCGTGAGGTCCCCGAGCGTGCACAGTCCCGTGTGAGCTCGTACGACGCGCTCGGCTCCTTCGTGCTCGTTCCGCTGGGGATGGCCTTCGTGGGCCCGATCGCCGCGCTGACGGGGAACACGGCGGCGCTGCTGCTCACGGTCGCCGTGTTCATAGCCGCTACAGCCGCGATCGCGGCGATCCCGTCGGTGCGGGCGATCCGAGCGACAGCGGTCGACGCGGCGCGCGTCCCTACAATGGCGCCGCGATGAGCGTCCGCGTCCGCATGGCTCCGAGTCCCACCGGGTTCCTCCACATCGGGACGGCGCACACGTTCCTCTTCAACTGGCTCTTCGCCCGCGGCCGGGGCGGCGAGTGCCTGCTGCGGATCGAGAACACCGACACGAGCCGCGAGGTGGCCGAGGCCGTCGCGCAGATCCAGCGCTCCTTGCGGTGGCTCGGCATCGACTGGGACGGCCCCGTGACGTTCCAGCTCGACGCAATGGAGCGCTGCCGCGACCTCGCCGCGAAGCTCGTGGCGGAGGGGAAGGCCTACGAGGAGGAGGGAGCGATCCGGTTCCGCATGCCCGACGAGGGCGCCACCGGCTGGGACGACGCCGTGCGCGGCCGGATCGACGTGCCGAACGAGCAGCTCGAGGACGTGGTCATCGTTCGCTCCGACGGGCGGGCCACCTACAACTTCGCCTCTCCCGTCGAGGACATGGACGACGGCATCACCCACGTCGTCCGCGGTGAGGACCACATCTCCAACACGCCCAAGCAGATCCAGATCCTGCGGGCGCTCGGCCACGAGCCGCCGCTCTACGCGCACCTGGGCAGCATCCTCGGCGCCGACGGGAAGAAGCTCTCGAAACGCCATGGCGCCGTGTCGGTGGATGAGTTCGCCGAGGCGGGCTACGTGCCGGAGGCGCTCGTGAACTTCCTCTCCCTGATCGGCTGGGCGCCCGACGGTGAGACGACGATCATGTCGCGCGACGAGATCGTCGAGCGCTTCTCGCTGGAGGCGGTGAGCGCAAGCCCCGGCACCTTCGACTTCGCAAAGCTCGACTGGATGAACGGCGTGTACCTACGGGCGCTGCCGGCGGACGACTACGCCGCACGGCTGGCCGCCTGGGTGGGAGAGCACGGCTACGAGTGGCCTGTCGAGCGGATCCACGCAGCGGCCCCGCTGGTGCAGGAGAAGATCGGGCGGCTGGGCGAGTTCCCGGAGTTCGCGGGGTTCCTGTTCGGCGAGGTGGAGCCCGACCCGGCGCTGCTCGACCGGGACATCCTCGCCGGTGCCGCACGCGCGCTCGAGGGGGTCGAGCCGTGGTCCGCGGATGCGCTCGAGGCAGGTCTCAAAGCGCTCTGCGACGAGCTCGGCCAGAAGCCGCGCCAGGTGTTCGGCCCGATCCGGGTCGCCGTCACCGGCTCCCGCATCTCGCCCGGCCTGTACGAGAGCCTCGAGCTGCTCGGGCGGGACGTGACGCTCGACCGCATCCGACACGGTGCGGAGCTCGCAGGATGAGCGACGCACTCGCGCCGGACGCCTTCGAGGAGCGGCTGGCGCAGTATCTCCGCGACCGCTCGGAGGAGTCGCGTGCGGTGCGCGTGGGGGAGAAGGAGACGTCCGAGCAGGCCGCCATCGTCGCCCGCTATGCCGACCTGTTCACGCGCGGGCAGCTCGACGCGCTCCGTGCCGCGGAGGAGGGCGCCGCCGGCGACCGGCGCGAGCGCCTCTACCGGCTACGGAAGACCTGCGAGGGCGGCATCGTGACGACGGAGCTCGCTGAGCGGGACGACGCTCTGGAGAACGGCCTGCTGGCCTCGCGGGTTGCGTGGAACGGGGAGGAGCTGCCGCTGCGAACGGCGCAGGCGCTACTCGCGACGACCCCGGGCTATGCCGACCGTGACACCCTCGGGGAGCTCCAGCTCGAGACCTCGGCCGGCTTCAACGACGAGCGGCGCGACCTGCTCGCCGCACGCGAGGCTCTGTCCGCCGACCTCTCGGGCCAGCCCGACCCGGTGCGGCGCCACGAGGAGGAGAAGGGCGTGTCCCTGCGCCAGCTCTGCGATGCGCTCGACACGGCCAGGGTGCAGACGACGACGGCGTTCGACCGCCGGCGGACCGCGTGGTTCGAGCGGCTGCTCGGCCCCGAGCGGGAGCCCGTGCCCACCTCGTCGCACACGAGCTGGATGCGCAGGCTGTCCCCCCTCGCGGCCACCTACACGAAGGAGCGCTCGGTACCGGTGTGTGTCGCCACGCTCACGGAGCTCGGTTTCGACATCGAGAACGAGCGCGGCATCAGGCTCGACCTGGAGGACCGGCCGCAGAAGTCGCCGCGGGCGTGCGTGATCGCGTCGGATCCACCGCACCTCGTGCACCTGATCACCCGCGCGCAGGGCGGGCTGCACGACTACGAGGCCTTCCTGCACGAGGCGGGGCATGCCCTCCACTACGCCGGTTGCGACCCGGAGCTGCCGTACGTGTTCCGGCGGATCGCCCGCGACCACGCGCTGACGGAGATCTACTCGTTTCTGCTCGACTCGATCGTGCGCGAGCCCGCCTGGCACCAGCAGCACTTCGGGCTCTCCGACGGCGACGCACACGAGCATGCCGACGCAGCGGTGTTCCTCGATGCCCTGCTCTTCCGGCGCTACAGCGCGAAGCTCGGGTTCGAGCTCGAGTTCTGGGGGCGGTTCTCGCGTGACGGCGGCACTCCGGACGGCTACGCGGAGAAGCTCACGGCGGCGACGGGCGTGCGCTACCGGCCCTCGAACTTCCTGATCGACATGGACGCCGGCTTCTACTCGGCCGACTACCTGCGCGCGTGGATCCGGTCGGCGCAGGTGCGCCGCTACCTTCGCCGTGAGGTCGGGCACGACTGGTGGAAGCGCAAGGAGACGGGTGACCTCTTACGCGGCCTGTTCCATGAGGGAACGCGGCCGACGAGCGAGCAGGTCGCCCACCGGATCGGGTTCGACCCGCTCGACACGGCGCCGCTCGAGCACGAGCTGGGGACATGACCGGCGTGCGCGACCTGGTGGGGGTCGAGCTCGGCCCCACCGTCTGGCAGGAGATCACGCAGGACCGGATCGACGCGTTCGCCGAGGCGACCGGGGACGCGCAGTGGATTCACACGGATCCGGTGCGGGCGGCCGCAGGCCCGTTCGGCACGACGATCGCGCACGGCTACCTCACGCTGTCGCTGTGCGCTTCGCTGCTCTTCGAGGTGCTTCGCGTGGACGGTGTCGGGCTGACGGTCAACTACGGGGTCAACCGGGTGCGCTTTCCGGCGCCCGTCCCGGTGGGTAGCCGTGTCCGGGGACGGTTCACGGTCGTGTCCGTGGAGGAGGTCACCGGCGGCGAGCAGGCGGTGGTCGAGGCGACGGTGGAGCGTGAGGGGGCCGAGAAGCCGGTGTGTGCGGCCGAGCTCGTCCTGCGCTTCTTGCGCGGCGCGTAGTTCTCCGAGGCGCGTTCGCCTGTTCCCGCGGATGCGGGCGCCGGGGAACGGCGCGATGCTGGAGCTGCCCACAGGAGGTGAAGTGATGAAACCGGCGCACGAAGCCGATGCACGTGTCGGCCTGCTCCTCGTCTCCGCCGACGGCGCCCGCCTCGACGAGTGGCGGCACGGCAAGACCGAGGAGATCCAGAGCTTCGAGCTCGGTGAGCCGATGCGCGACCACCACGAGCTGCTCGGGCCTGCCGCCTCGCATCCGAAGGGTGGCGGGGAGGGAGCGCCGTCGTTCCGCTCGAGCCAGCAGCGCGACCTCTACGAGCACCGGCTCGAGGAGCACCGCGTCGCGTTCGTCCGTGATGCGGCGGTGCAGTCGGCGACCGTGGCGCGCAAGCGTGGATGGCCGCTCGTGATCGTCCTCGGCGACCCGCGGCTGGGCGGCCCGGCCGCAGCGGAGCTCCGGCACGTCGGCATCGAGGCCGAGCGCAGCGACCGGCTGCTCGGCTGGATGACCCACCCGGAGCTCGCACGCACCGTCGGCCCCGAGGTGGAGCGGCTGCTGCTCGAGCACGCGGCGGGCGCGACGGAGCGCCTGCGCTAGTGCGGCGTCTCACAACGTTCGACCGGAATCGTACGTTGTGAGACGCCGCAC
>DAIOGR010000092.1:0-7426 GCA_036745155.1 Gaiella sp. | reverse complement strand
AGACGCTCGCTCACCGCTCTGCCGACGCGCCCGCGCGCGCCGATTACCGTCACCTTGTCGAGCATTCCGCTCCAGTTCCTCGTGGATACCGGGCCTCACAGCAGTGTAACGACGATGCGCGCCTGGTTCGGCCCGGGGCCTACTCGAAGCAGTGCGGGTCGGCGACGGAGAGCGAGAATGCGATCACGTAGGCGCCCTTCGTGACCGTCAGGCCGCGGTGATCGTCACAGGGATGCCGTTGAGAACGGCGTTGCCCGAGAGCGGATCGAGCGGAAACGCGTCGGTGAGGGTATTGACGTTCACGCCGGCGTGCGCCGCCGCAACGGCCTGGCGCGTCCCAGGAAGCCCGTGGCCCCAGCCGTAGGGGATGCTCACGACCCCCGGCATGACCGTGTCGGTCACCTCGAGCGGAAGCTCGACGGAGCCCACGGCCGAGGACACCCGCGCCGAGACGCCGTTCGCGAGCCCGAGCCGGGCCGCGTCGTCCGGGTGCACCTGCGCCGTGCAGGCGTCCTTGCCACGTACGAGCACGGCCACGTTGTGCGTCCACGAGTTGGCGGTGCGGAGCTGTCGCCGGCCGATCAGCACCATGTCGCTGTGCGCTGTGACGTCGAGTGCCCGCCCGAGGCGCTCGAGTTCGGCGACCAGCGGTGCTGCGGCCAGCTCCACCTTGCCCGACTCCGTGGCGAGCGCGTCCGGGAGCCGAGGCTGCAGCGGTCCCAGATCGAGCCCGTGCGGATGCTGCTCCAGCATCGTGAGCGAAATCCCGTCCGGGTGCGCGCCGAACGCGTCGCCCCGATGCCCCGTTCGCAGGATGAAGTCGAGCAAGCGCTCCTCCACCTCACGGTCCCCGAGCGCGGCGAAGATCTCATCGGCATCCCGGCCGTGGACCGGGGAGGAGGGATCGCCGACGGCTGCCGCGACCCGTCCGGCGAGCGTCTCCTCGGCGAGAGCGAGCGGGTCGGCGCCGGCTCCCAGGCCGGCCGCGATGGCCGTCAGGCGGACGAGGATCTCGAACTCGGACGGCGATCCCGCCTCGCGCTCGAGCACTGCCGGTGAGAAGTCGGCGACGTTGCGCACGGAGAGGGCGGTGAAGGCGAGGTCGTAGTGCGAACGCTGGAGTGAGGACGGGGGCGGCAGGATCACATCGGCGTGCCGGGCTGTCGCGTTCAGGTACGGGTCGACGCAGACGATCAGCTCCAGCCCGGCGAGCGCGCGTGCGAGGCGGCCGGCGTCGGGGGTCGTGAGCGCCGGATTCCCCGCGATCGTGAGCAGGGCGCGCACCTGTCCCTGGCCCGGCGTCTCGATCTCGTCGGCGAGGGTTGCGACCGGCAGCTCGCCCATTGACTCGGGTAGGCCGCGGACGCGGCTGTGCCAGCGCCCGGTCCGGAATCCCCTCCGATCACGGCGGGGCCGCTCATGGGCCGCGTGAGGGAACATCGCGCCCCCGGGCCGGTCGAGGTTGCCGGTGAGCACGTTGAGCACGTCGACGAGCCAGGCGGCGAGCGTGCCGTTGGCGGTCGTGTGCGTGCCGATGCGCCCGTAGACGGCTGCGGTCGGCGCCGCGGCGAGATCGCGCGCCAGCGAGAGCACCGTCGCTCCCGGAACACCGGTGAACGCCGCCACTCGATCCCGAGTGAAGCCGGAGACCGCCTGCTCGACCTGCTCGATCCCCGTGGTCAGGTCGGTGAGCCGGCCCGGTCTGACGAGGCCCTCGTCGAACAGCGCCCGCGCGATCCCGGCGAGCAGCGCCGCGTCGGTTCCCGGCCGGATCGGCACGTGGAGGTCGGCACGCTCGGCCGTCCTCGTTCGTCGTGGGTCGACGACGACGATCCGCCCGCCCCGGCGGCGGATCGCCTCGAGGCGTCCGGGCCAGTCCGGCGCGGTGGCGAGGCTGCCGTTCGACTCGAGCGGGTTCGCACCGAGCAGGAGCAGGTAGTCCGTGCGGTCGACGTCGGGGACGGGGATCGCGAGCGGGTGACCGAAGACGAGGCCGCAGGCCACGTGCTTCGGCATCTGGTCGACGGTCGACGCGGAGTAGACGTTTCGGGTGCGGAGCGCCTTCACGAGCGGGCGGATCGCCAGCGTGCTCGCGAAGTTGTGCGCGTTGGGGTTCCCGACGTACACGGCCACCGCGTCGGGGCCGTGCGCTGCGACCACAGCCGTGAGCCGCCGCTCGATCTCGGCGAACGCCTCCTCCCAGCTCACCTCGACGTGCGTGCCACCGCGGCGCACGAGAGGGGCTCGCAGCCGGTCGGGGTCGTCGTGGAGCGCGCCGAGCGTGGAGCCCTTGGGGCAGATGAACCCGTGCGAGAAGGGGTCGTCCTCGTCCCCCTGGCTGCGCGTCACGCGACCGTCCACGACCTCGAGCCGCAACCCGCAGGTCGCCTCGCAGAGCGGGCACGTCCTGAACGCCACTCGCGTCGTCATGCGCGGACGATACTCCCGACCCGGCCGGCGGTCGGCTCAGCGGTCGCGTAGGCGTGCGCGGAGCGCGTCGCGGACGGCCGGCCATTCGTCGTCGACGATGCCGTACCAGGCCGAGTCGCGGGTCTCGCCGCCGCGGACGAGCATGTGCTTGCGATGGATCCCCTCGAACTGGGCGGGCAGGCCCGCCAGGGCATGCCGCGCCCGCTCGTTCAGCGCGTCGGTCTTGAACTCGACCCGCCGACAGCCGAGTACCTCGAATGCGTGCTCCAGCTGCAGCAGCTTCGCCTCGGTGTTCGCGCCCGTGCCCCAGGCAGAGGGTGCGAGCCAGGTCCAGCCGATCTCGAGGCTGCGGTGCTCGGGCCGCAGCGCGAGGTAGCGCGTCGAGCCGACCGCCGTGCCCGTCTGTCGCAAGATCGTGGCGAACGCGAGCTCGAGCCCGGCCTCGGTGCGCTCGAGAGCCGAGCCCATCCATGCCTGCCACTCCTCGCGCGTCTGCGGCTGCAGGATCGGCAGCCAGCGCCAGACGCGCGGATCGCGCGCGGCCTCCCGGAGATCGTCCGCGTGCGCCCGCGAGAGCGGCTCGAGCCGGACGATCCGGCCTTCGAGCGTCGGTGTCGCCCATCGCTCCACGCGAGCCGGACAGTACACTTGCGCCATGCCGATCTACGAGTACGCGTGCATGGAATGCGAGGAGCACTTCGACGAGCTCGTCCGCAACGAAGCCCAGGTCGTGACCTGTCCCACGTGCGGTGCCGGCAAGGTGCTCAAGCAGATGTCCGCCTTCGCCGTCCACGGGGCGGCCGCCAAGCCGAGCTTCAGTGGCCCGAGTGGTGGCGGCGGCGGTTGCTGCGGCGGCGGCTGCGGCTGCCACTGACCGGCCCGCCTCTGCGCGAGGCCTCCCCGGCCCGATGAGGGACGACGCGCGGGCCGTGCTCGAGGCTGTCGACGCCCTCGACGCCGCCTTCGCGCGGCGCGACGTGGCGGAGGTGCTCGACCTCTTCGTCGAGGACGACGATGTCACGTTCTTCGGCTCGGGGCGGTCGGAGCAGGCGAGCGGCCGGGCCCAGGTGGAGGAGCGGCTTTCTGCGCTCCTCGCGCTTCCCGAGATCGCCGAGGGCTCGTTCGGGATCTCCTGGGACGAGCGAAGGGTGCGGGTGGAAGGAGACGTCGCCTGGGTGACGGCGACCGGGACTGCCACCTGGAGGAGCCCGCAGCGGGTCGTGGAGTTCCCCTACCGCCTCACCGGCGTCCTCCTTGCCCGCCGCGGCCGCTGGCTCTGGCACACCCATCACGGCTCGGAGCCGGGCACGCTGTAGCGCCCGAGCGGCCTCGTGTCCCGGCCGCTGTCGCGCGTCCGCACGTCGTCCTACACTGCCCTCCATGAGTGACGCACCCGATCGCGCAGCCGCGCTGCGGGCCTACGCCGAGGAGACGGCGGGATGCACCAGGTGCCCGCTGGCTGCGACGCGCACGCAGGTCGTGTTCGGATCCGGCAATCCCGATGCCGATCTGCTCTTCGTCGGTGAGGCGCCGGGCTTCCACGAGGATCAGAACGGCGTCCCCTTCGTCGGGCAGGCCGGAAAGCTGCTCGACAGGCTGCTCGCCGGTATCGGCCTGGAGCGCTCCGACATCTTCGTGGCCAACGTGCTGAAATGCCGCCCTCCCCAGAATCGCGACCCGCAGCCGGAAGAGATCGCCTCCTGCGAGCCGCACCTCTTCCGCCAGATCGAGCTGATCCAGCCGAAGCTCGTGGCGACCCTCGGGAACTTCGCCACCAAGCTCCTCTCCGGTAAGCCCGTCGGGATCACGCGCGTGCACGGGCAGGAGCAGCGGGTGACGCTCGGAGGCAACGCCGTCGTCCTGTACCCGCTCTACCACCCTGCCGCAGCCCTGTACACGCCGTCGATGCTCAAGGTGCTGGAGGACGACTTCGCCCGCATCCCGGGCCTGATCGAGCGCTCGGCTGCGGCGACCCCGATCGCGCCTCCGGACGGTGCGCCCACCGTCGAGCTCTCGCATGTCCCGGCGGACGCGCCCGAGACCGTCCAGCTCGGCCTCTTCTGACCCGTGCTGGAGCTGGTGACGGAGTCCGCCTCGGAGACCGAGGCGCTCGCCGCACGCCTCGCGCTCCGGCTGGAGCCGGGGGACGTCGTGCTCGTCCGGGGCGAGATCGGCTCCGGCAAGACGACGTTCGTGCGAGGCGCCTGTCGCGCACTCGGTGTGTCGGTGGCCGTGACGAGCCCGACGTTCACGATCGGGCACCTCTACGAGGGAAACGTCCCCGTTGCACACCTCGACCTGTACCGCTTCGCCGGGGTCTCCCCTGCAGAGTGGGGCGATCTCGAGCCCTACTTCGACGAGACGATCGCGTTCGTGGAATGGCCGGAGGCGGGCCTGGCTGCGCTCCCGCCCGCCCGCGTCACGGTTGCGCTCGCCCACGCCGCCCCGGAGCGCCGGCGGGTTCGCCTCGACGCGGCCGAACCGGCGCTGCTAGAAGGACTCGAGCGTGCTGATCCTCGCGTTCGACACCGCGACTAGCATCGCCACGAGCGCGCTCGTCGATGACGGCGAGGTGCTCGGCGAGCGGGCGTCGCGTGCCGTCACGCTGCTCGTCGACATCGACGCGCTGCTGCGTGACGCGGGGTTGGAGCCCGCCGCGCTGGAGGGCATCGTCGTCGGCACCGGCCCCGGCAGCTTCACGAGCACCCGCATCGGGCTCGCCACCGCGCGCGGCCTGGCGCTCGCGCTTGGGATCCCGGCTGCGGGCGTCTCCACGCTGGACGCGCTCGCGGCCGGCAGGGAGGGCGTGCTGCCCGTGGTCGACGCCCGCCGGCGCGAGGTGTTCGTGCCAGGCCCGCGCGCCGTCGCTCCCGAGGAGCTGCGGCCGGCGGCCGGGACGGTGTGCGTCGGGGACGGCGCGGTTCGCTACCGGGAGGTGCTGGAGCGGGCAGGGGCCGTGGTGCCTCCCGACGGAAGCGACCTGCACGTCCCGCGCGCCCGGTTCCATGCAGCGCTCGCCCGCTCGTTCGGGGAAGCGGACGCAGTCGAGCCCGTGTATGTCAGGGCTCCCGACGCCGTCCTCACGCATTCGTCGTCCGCAAAGGTCGGAGAAGGGAGAGTGTGATGTCGGCCGACCTCTCTCCGCCCGACGACCCGCGGGCCGACCGCCCGATCACCCTGAGGGCCCTCGAGCTCGCCGATCTCGACGCCATCGAGCAGATCGAGAAGGCGTCGTATCCGACCCCGTGGTCGCGCTCGATGTTCACGAGCGAGCTTGCCAAGCCGAGCTCCCACTCGCTCGCGGCCGTCGGCCCTGGGGGCGAGCTCGTCGGCTACGTGATCCTCTCGCGCTACGTCGACGCGTGGCACGTGATGAACGTCGCCGTCGCTCCTGAGTATCGCCGGCACGGCATCGCCTCCGCGATGCTCGAGCGGTTGTTCGACGTCACACGAGACGACGCGCGCCGGGGTTACACCCTCGAGGTGCGGGTCTCGAATACCGCTGCCATCAAGCTCTACGAGCGCTTCGCGTTCCGGCCGTGTGGCGTCCGGCGTGGTTACTACACTGACAACAGAGAGGATGCATTGATCATGTGGCGAGATGCAGTCCCTTTCGACTCCGTCGAAACGGACTAGTGGTGGCCTACCAGCGTTTCTCGGATGTCCTTTCCCCGTATCGTCCCGATCCCAGGTATCTCGGTGAGTTGTTCTACCGTCGCCTGGGCAACGGCCGCGACGGAGCCGAACTCGGTGAGGAGGCGCTCGGAGAGATGCGAAGACACACCCGGAATACACGCGAGCACCGCATGAGGAGCTTCGGATCGAGGGTGGGAGCGCTGAGACCAGATCGGGCGATCTCTTCGAGCCGGTTGTCGGAGTCGTCGTGTGGCGAGCCGATGGATCCATCGTGACGTCTCTTCTCGCGATTCGGACGAAATGAGCGGAATGCCCATATCGTGGACGGCTATGCACGCTCCCCGAACCGACTCGCGCCGGTGCGTCGGCAGCCTCTCCACGTGACCCTCGACGAGAAGAATCGGATCGCCGCAGCAGGCTTGCAGCTCACCGATCTGCCTCCAGAAGCGGCCGTGGCCGAGAGGCACGGAGAGATCGAGTGCTGTCTTTCGCTCGATCACCGTCGATTCGCCGACGGCGTAGTCCCCGACGTTCAGTCCGCGGATCTCCACCGTTGCTCCGAGGTCAACCAGGAGACGAGGGACGCCGCTTCGGGTCTCGAATCGATCGGCGATGATCTTGGGAGATGACGCACGGGCGATCGACTCAGCGTGCCTTTCGGCAGCGTTTCGCGCTAGTGGCCATGCAAGGCATGGCCACTTGATCCTCGGGATCGAATCGTCCTGCGACGAGACAGCCGCCGCTGTGGTGACGGGCGACGGCCGGCTGCTCTCGTCCGTCGTCGCCTCGCAGGACGAGCTGCACGCACGCTACGGAGGCGTCGTTCCCGAGATCGCGTCGCGGCGCCATCTCGAGCTCGTCTCGCCGGTGGTACGGCAGGCGCTCAGCGAGGCAGGCGTCGACCTCGCCTCGATCGGCCGCGTCGCGGTGACACGCGGCCCCGGCCTCATCGGCGCGCTCCTCGTCGGGCTCTCGGCCGCCAAGGCGATCGCGTGGTCCCGCCGCCTGCCGCTCGTCCCCGTCGACCACCTCCAGGGCCATGTCGCGTCGCTGTACCTGGGCGACGAGCAGGTCGAGCCGCCGTTCCTCTGCCTGCTTGCGAGCGGCGGCCACACCCTGTTGCTCGCGGTGCGCGAGCGCGGCTCGTACGAGCGGCTCGGCAGCACCCTCGACGACGCCGCGGGCGAGGCATTCGACAAGGGCGCCCGGCTGCTCGGCCTTGGCTACCCGGGCGGAGCCGCGATCGACAGGCTCGCCCGCGACGGCGACCCCACCGCCTTCGCGTTCCCCGTGGCGCGGGCGCCGGGCCTCGACTTCTCCTTCTCCGGGGTGAAGACGGCGCTCCTCTACGCGGTGCGCG
>DAIOGR010000091.1:0-7652 GCA_036745155.1 Gaiella sp. | reverse complement strand
TGTCGCGCTCCGACAGCAGCTCGTCGAGCTGGTGCTGGCCGAGCACCGAGCGCAGGGTCGTCTGCGCGATCTGCGAGGTCGCGTTCATGTAGTTCTCGACCTGGACGATCGCCGCCTTCGGCTCGACGATGCGGAAGTACGCGACCGCGTTGACGCGCACCGGCACGTTGTCCTTCGTGATCACCTCCTGCGGCGGCACGTTCAGCGTCACCGTGCGGAGGTCGACCTTCACCATGCGATCGACGACGGGAATGAGGATGAACAGCCCGGGGCCCTTCGGCTCGGGCAGGAGCCGGCCCAGCCGGAAGATCACGCCGCGCTCGTACTCGCGCGCGACCTTGACCGTCGCGAGCAGGAGCATCACGAACGCGACGAGTACCACGGCGACGACGATCAGTGCGATCGACACGGTCAGTCCCTTTCGTTGGAGTGGGTAGATCCTACGACTAGCTCGAGGTCGTCCTGGACGGACTCGACCACGACCTGCTCACCGGGTCGCAACGGCGTGCCGTCCGCCCGTCGCGCGCGCCACAGCTCGCCGTTCACCGCGACGAGGCCGCCGCGCCTGACTTCGCCGGCTCCGCCCACCAGCCGCTCGACCCCGACTTCCACCGGATTGCGCCGTGCGCGCACGACGCGCGTGAGGGCGAGCCCGAGCAGGAGCGCGAGCGTGCCGGCGATCCCGACGGCGGTCCACAGCGACACCTGGTACGCCGGCCCGGCCGGGTCGAAGAGCATGAGTGCCCCGATCACGAACATGACGGCGCCGGCGACCGTGATCGCACCGTGGCTCGGGACGAAGGCTTCGGCGGCGAAGAACGCGAACGACAGCAGCATCAGCAGCGCTCCCGCGACCGAGACGGGAAGCACCTGCAGCCCGTACAGCCCCACGATCAGCGAGATCACGCCGACCGTCCCCGGAAGGATGAGGCCCGGATTCCACAGCTCGACGAGGATGCCGACGACGCCGAGCGAGAGCATCAGCGCGATGATGTTCGGGTCGATCAGCAGATCGAGAGCCTTCTTCCACGCCGACATCTCCACCCGGTCGACCTGCGCCCCGGCGGTCTGCAGCGTCAATCCCTTCGGCTGCGTGACGCGCCCGTCGATCCGCTCGAGCAGATCCGGCAGCGTCGGTGCCACGAGGTCGACGATGTTGCGGGCCGCTGCCTCGCGGGCGCCGAAGTTGGCCGCCTGACGCACCATCGACTCCGCAGCGCCGGCGTTGCGCCCATGCTCGCGCGCCAGCTCCGCGATGTACGCAGCCGCGTCGTTGACGACCTTGCGGCGCAGGTCCTTCGAAAAGTCCTGCCCGTTCGTGGTGATCGGCGTGGAGGAGCCGATGTTCGTCTGGGGCGCCATCGCCAGCACGTCGGCCGCCTGCCCGATCACCGCGCCGGCCGAGTCGGCGCTGGAGCCGGCCGGCGCCACCCAGACGACCACCGGCACCTTGGCCGCCAGGAACGTCTTCACGATCTTCCGCATCGAGGAGCCGAGCCCGCCGGGCGTATCGAGCTCGACCACGAGCGCCGCATACCCGTCCCGCTCGGCCCGCCGCACCTGCGCCTGCAGGTAGTCCTGCGTCACCGGGTTGACGTCGTTGTCGAAGGTGGCGACGAGGACCCTCGGTGTCGCGCCTCCAGCGGGCACGGCGAGCGCCAGCGCGGCGGCCAGAACAAGGGGCAGAAGCGAAAAGCCCCGCAAAAGGGGTGCACCCATCGGCCGTAAGGATTCTATCAGGGTGGGGTCGAATCCCTTGTGGTCCGGTGTTGCGTCAGCCACCCTGGATAGCGCCGTGAGAAGACTCTTTGCCGCCGCCGCCGTCACCCTCGCCCTGGCGGCACCGCAGGCAGCCTCGGCCGGCCTCGCCTCGATCACCTCGCGGGACCTGCCCTTGCCGTCCGGCCGCACCCTTGCAGGCGCCACTCCGCGCTTCGACCTCGTCGGCCTGCACTGGCGTGGCAGCGGCGGCGTCGAGCTCAGCACGCGCTCGTTGTCGGGCAGCTGGAGCGCCTGGCGCGCTGCGGCGCCCGAGGCGGAGGACCTGCCCGATCCCCGTAGCCGGGAAGGCCGCACCCTGACGGGATGGACCGTCGGGAACCCCTTCTGGGTCGGCCCGTCGAATGCGATCCGGTACCGCACCACCGGGAGAGTGACCGCGGTGCGGGCGTTCTTCGTGCGCAGCCCCCAGGTGAGAGTGCCGCTACGCGCCCTTGCAGCCGCGGGTGCGCCTGCGATCGTGCCCCGCAGCGCCTGGGGGGCGGACGAGTCGATCCGGGTCGGTGTGCCGCAGTACGCAGCGGCGGTGCGCTTCTCGATCGTCCATCACACCGCCGGCACGAACGACTACACACGCGCCCAGGCCCCGGCGATCGTCCGGGGGATCGAGCTCTACCACGTCAAGAGCAACGGCTGGAACGACATCGGCTACAACTTCCTCGTCGACCGCTTCGGCACCGTGTACGAGGGCCGCTACGGCGGTATCGACCAGAACGTCGTCGGCGCCCACGCGAAAGGGTTCAACACGGGCTCCGTCGGTGTCGCGGTGATCGGCAGCTTCGAGAGCAACAGCATCCCTGCGGCCGCGCGCGACTCGCTTGCCGCCCTCCTTTCCTGGCGCCTCGATCTGGCGCACGTGGATCCCCTCACGACGCTCACCGCCGTCTCGAGCGGCAGCGACCGTTTCCCCGCCGGCATCCCCGTCTTCCTCCGCGCCGTCTCCGGCCACCGGGACACCGGGCTCACCGCCTGCCCCGGCGACGCGCTCTACGCGCAGCTCGGCGAGATCGCGACGGAGACCCAGGCGCTCGGACTGCCCAAGCTCTACGAGCCGAGGTTGACGGGTGTGCTCGGAGGGCCTGTGCGCTTCCGCGCACGGCTCTCCCAGCCGCTTCCGTGGACGGTAACGATCACCGATGCCGCCGGCGCCACGCTCGCGAGCGGCACCGGTTCCACCGGCGCGATCGACTGGACGTGGGACTCCACCGGCCTCGGCCTCGCCGGCGTCCGCTGGCGCATCGGCGCGGGCACGTCGGTGACCGGTGCCTCCGGGACGCTCGGGAGCCCGGGTGGCTCTTCCCCGGGCGGAACCGGAGGCGGAGCGCTCGCGATCACGGGCGCAGCCGCAGATCCGGAGACGATCAGCCCCAACGCGGACGGTGCTGCGGACGCGACGACGATCGCCTACACGACGACGACGGCAGCGACGGTCGACATCACGCTGCTCGACGCCGCCGGTGCGGTCGTCACCCAGCTCCTCGAGCCGGCACGAGCCGCCGCCGGCGAGCACACGCTGATCTTCGACGGCTTGGGCCTGCCGGACGGCGTGTACGCGATCGTGGTGACGGCGATCGGCGACGACGGCTCCCGGGTGACGAGCACGGTGACGGTTCGGATCACGCGGACGCTCGGCCCGGCCCGGCTCGCGCCCGCCGTGTTCGCACCCGGCGCCGGCGGCCGCCCCGCACGACTCGGAGTCACGTTCCAGCTGGCCGCCCCGGCCGACGTTCGGGTTCGTATCCTCCGCGACGGCAAATGGGTCGCGACGCCGTTCGCCGGTCCGCTCCCGCAGGGGTCACAGCTGGTCGGCTGGGACGGGACAAAGCGCGTCGGACGCGCGCTGGACGGGCCCTACACGGCCGTCGTCGAAGCGACCGACGCCGTCGGCACGGCCACGATCGCGCTCCCCTTCCTGAAGGACACGACACCGCCACGTTTGCGGCTGCTCGCAGGCGCGTCACCACGCCTCTGGGTCTCGGAGCCGGCAGCGATCACGGCCCGCGTCAACGGTGCGCTCCGCCGCCTCGACGCTGCGGCCGCAGGACCGGTCGCACTTCCCGGGATCCGCACGGTGCGGACGCTCGTCGTCGTCGCCCGCGATGTCGCGGGCAACCGCACCGTCCTGCGCCGCCCGTAGGAGCCGGCTGGCACTGCCAGTAGACTCGCCCCGTGCAACCCTCCTTTCGTGCACGGCGTCGAATCGGACGTGAGCTGCGGCCCGAGCAACCCGTCGTCCACGAGCGACTCAGCGACCCCATCCTCGTGCGGCGCGCCAAGGACGGAGACGCGAGGGCCCTCGAGGTGCTGTGTGAGCGTCACGCTCCGCGGGTCGAGCGGCTCGCCCGCCACGTCCTCGACGACCCCGAGGACGCCCGCGACGCCGCGCAGGACACGCTGGCGAAGGTGTGCGTGAAGATCGGCCAGTTCCGCGGCGAGGCGGCGTTCTCGACGTGGCTGCACCGGCTCACCGTCAACGCCTGCCGGGATGTCGCCCAGCACCGGAGCGCACGGCGCACCACCCCGCTGGAGGAGGATCTGCGCGTCGCGACCGGCGACGGCCCCGACCGTGAGGCCGAGCTGGCCGAGCTGCGGGCCGAGCTGCGCTCGGGGCTTGCCGGGCTGCCCGCCGGCCAGGCACGCGTGCTCGTGCTCAAGGACGCCCTCGGGTACTCGTTTCAGGAGATCTCCGCTGCGTCCGGCATGCCGCTCGGTACCGCCAAGTGCTACGCGCATCGGGGTCGAGCCGGCATGCGCGAGCTGCTCGAGCAGAGGGCAGGGACGCCCGGGTGACCTTCGCCGCCCCCTTCGGACGCGATCGGATCGAGCAGATCCTGCCGCACCGCGAGCCGTTCCTCCTGCTGGACGAGGTGATCGAGCTCGAGCCCGGCCGCAGGGTGGTGGCGACGCGTCTCGTGCGCGAGGACGACTGGTGGTTCCCGGGCCATTTCCCCGGCCGGCCCGTCATGCCCGGGGTGCTCATCGTCGAGGCGATGGCCCAGGCCGGCGCGGTGGCGGTGCTGATCGAGGAGGCCAACCGCGGCAAGATCGCCTTCTTCGCGGGCATCGACGACTGCCGCTTCAAGCGCATCGTCCGGCCCGGCGACGTGCTCAGGCTCACGTGCGAGATCGACACGATCCGCGGCCCGATCGGGCGCGGCAAGGCGACTGCGCACGTCGGCACCGAGCTGGCGGCCCGCGGCACGTTGACATTCGCGGTGGAGCAATGATCGGGACCGCCTCCGGCCGTCCGATCGGGATCACCGGCCTTGGCGTGCACGTGCCGGAGCGGGTGATGACGAACGACGACCTGGCAGCCTACGTGGACACGTCCGACGAGTGGATCCGTGAGCGGACGGGCATTCGCGAGCGCCGGATCGCGGATGTCGACGAGGCGCTGACGGACATCGCCCTTCCCGCCGCGAAGGCGGCGCTGAGCGACGCGGGTGTGTCCGGCTCCGACATCGACCTGCTGATCTGCGCCACGGTCACGCCGGACATGATGTTCCCGACCTCGTCTGCCCTGATGGCCGACGCTCTCGGCGCCAGCGAAGCCGCCGCCTACGACCTCCTCGCGGGCTGCACCGGTTTCATGTACGCCATCACGCAGGCGTACGGCATGCTCGCGGCCGGCCTTTCCAGGCGCGCCCTCGTCGTCGGCGGCGACGTGCTCTCGAAGATCCTCGACTGGGACGATCGCTCCACGCTCGTGCTCTTCGGCGACGGCGCCGGCGCCGTCGTGATGGAGCCGGTCGAGCGCGGCGGCTTCCTGGGCTTCGAGCTCGGAGCGGACGGCGGCGGCGGTATCCACCTCTGCTACCCGGGCAGCGGCTCACGCCGCTTCGACGAGCCGTCCTCGATTCTCAAGATGAACGGCCGCGAGGTCTTCAAGTTCGCCACCCGGGTGATGGTGTCGTCGGCCGAGGCCGTCCTGGCGGCGTGCGGCAAGACGATCGACGAGGTCGACGTGTACGTCCCGCACCAGGCGAACAAGAGGATCATCGACTACGCGGTCGGTAAGCTCGGCGTCTCGCCGGAGAAGACGGTGGTCAACGTGGACAGATATGGCAACACTTCATCGGGCTCCATCCCCCTCGCACTCGCCGACGCGCGGGCCGACGGGAGGCTCGTGGACGGGGCGCTCGTGCTGATGACCGGGATGGGTGCCGGCCTCACCTGGGGCTCGGCGCTCGTGGAATGGACGAACGGAAAGGGTGCGGCATGACGAAGGTGGCTTTTTGCTTTCCCGGGCAGGGCTCGCTCGAAGCGGGCATGGGACGGGAGGTCGCCGAAGCCGTGCCCGAGGCGATGGAGGTGTACCGGCTCGGCAGCGAGGCTTCCGGCCTCGACCTCCAGCATCTCTGCTTCGACTCGCCGCTCGAGGATCTCGTGGAGACCGAGGTGCAGCAACCCGCTCTCGTCGCCACGAGCCTCGCGATCCTCGCCGCCCTCCGCGCCGAGGGCCTCGAGCCCGACGTCGTCGTCGGCCACTCTGTCGGCGAGTTCGCAGCTCTTGCCTCTGTCGGTGCGATCGGCACAGGCGAGGCGATCGGCCTCGTCCGCGAGCGCGGCCTCGCGATGGCCGAGGCGGCTCGCGCCCACCCGGGCTCGATGGCCGCCATCCTGGGGCTCGAGGACGAGGCGGTCGAGAACCTCTGCCGCAAGATCATCGGCGTCTGGCCCGCGAACTACAACTGCCCCGGGCAGATCGTGATCTCCGGGGAGCACGACGCGGTGGAGGTGTTGTGCGCCGAGGCCGAGGGTCTCGGCGCTCGACGAGCGATCAGGCTGAAGGTCTCCGGCGCCTTCCACAGCCCGCTCGTCGCCCGGGCCGCGGACCGGCTCAAGCCGGCCGTCGACCTGATCCGCTTCCACGACCCGATCGCGCCGTTCATGTCCACCGTGACCGCGCGCATCGAGCCCGCCACCCGGCTGGGCTCGCTGCTGATCGACCAGCTGACGGCGCCCGTTCGCTTCACCCAGGCGGCCAGGGCCCTCGTGCACGACGGCGTCACCACCTTCGTCGAGGTGGGACCGGGCAACGTCCTCACCGGCCTCGTCAAGCGGATCGACCGGAGCGTCCGCACGTTCGCGGTCAACGACCTGGCAAGCCTCGAGAAGGCGCGGGAAGCCCTGTCCGCGTGAGCGACGGCTTCTGCTCGCTCACCGGCCGGACGGCTCTCGTCACCGGCGGCTCGCGCGGGATCGGCCGCGCCGTCGCCCTCGAGCTGGGTCGCGCCGGCGCCTCCGTCGTCGTCGGCTATCGCAGCGGACGGGACGAGGCCGAAGCCGTGGCAGCCGAGATCGGCGGTCGGGCAGTCCAGGCCGACGTGTCCGACCCGGTGTCGGCGGCCGCCCTGGTCGAGGCAGCCGGCGACCTGGACATCCTCGTCAACAACGCGGGCCTGACCCGGGACGGCCTGCTCGCGCGCATGTCCGACGAGGACTGGCGAACCGTGATCGAGACGAACCTGTCCTCCGTCTTCTACACCTGCCGCGCCGTCTCACGGCCGATGATGAAGAAGCGCGCCGGGGCGATCGTGAACATCTCGTCGATCGTCGGTGTGCACGGCAACTGGGGGCAGACGAACTACGCGGCCTCCAAGGCCGGCATCATCGGCTTCACCAAGTCGCTCGCCCGCGAGCTCGGCAGCCGTAACGTGCGCGCGAACGTCGTCGCGCCGGGCTACGTCCGCACCCAGCTGACCGAGGTGCTGCCGGAAGAGGCGACGCAGGCGATGCTGCAGCAGACCCCGCTCGGCCGGCTCGGGGAACCCGGCGACATCGCGGGCGCGGTTCGCTTCCTCTGCTCCGACGCGGCCGCCTTCGTCACGGGCGAGGTGCTGCTCGTGGACGGCGGCCTCGGCATGTAGCCT
>DAIOGR010000090.1:6020-7673 GCA_036745155.1 Gaiella sp. | reverse complement strand
CTCAGCGACGCGTCGGAGGCGTCAGGGCCGCGCCGTCGCCGATCACGGCCCGTTGCGCCGCGTGGAGCCCGGGCGAACACGAACGGGGGAGAGGGTGTCTCCGGGGAGAGTAGGGGAGACACTCTTCGCCGTTCTTGATGCCGACATGCGTTGCTCAGGCCGCTCGGCCCGGAGGGTTGCGGGAGCCCACGGCGAAGCTGACAGCCGTGGCACGCACGGGGGAGAGGTCGCGCGAGAAGGCGCCTGCGAAGCGGGTCGTCCGACGACGCCGCCGACGGGCGCTGCTGCTCCCGCTCGTCATCGTCGGTGTGATGGCGTTCCTCTACTACCGGCCGCTCGCAAGCTATGTCGAGACACGGGGGCAACTCTCCGAGCGCCGCGCCGAGGTCGTTTCGCTGCGGGCCGAGAAGATCCGGCTCGAGCGGAGGCTCGAGCTCTCCACGAGCGTTGTCGCCCTCGGCCGGGAGGCCCGCAGGATCGGCTACGTCCGACCGGGCGAGCGGCTCTTCATCGTGAAGGGCATCTCCGCCTGGCGGAAGGCCCACAAGGCGACAGCCGACAAGTAGCAGTTCCTCACGCGGCGGCGCTACGGTGTGCCTCGTGACACGCCCAACCCCGGTCGAGACTCGACCCATGGACGACCGTGAGGTCGTCTCCCGCCAGCTCGGGCGGCCGCCACGAGCGTTCAGCCGGGTCGCCGTGCGCTGCCCCTGGGGTCTGCCGGCCGTGACCGAGCAGGCGCCCTACGACGACGCGGGAGCACCCTTTCCGACGACCTACTACCTGACCTGTCGCCACCTGGTCGCCGCCGTCTCGCGCATCGAAGCGGGCGGAGGCGTCGAGCGCTGGAGCGAGACGGTCGCCGCGGACACGGAGCTCTCCGCCGACCTCGTCCGGGCATCTGCCGAGCAGCGGTCGGTTCGCCGGACGCTTGCCGCCGGACGCACTGGAGCCGACGGCGGCGCCTCCCTCGAGTCCGGCATCGGAGGCTCCCAGAACCCGTCCCAGCTCAAGTGCCTGCACGCTCACGTCGCTTACGCACTCGCCCGCCCCGGCTATCTCCTCGGCGAGGCGGTGCTCGCCGAGCTGCCCGACCGCTGGCCCGCGACACGCTGCTGCTCCATCGCCTGACCGACATGAGCCTCGACGTCGACAGCGCCCGCAGGGACTGGGCAGACGGCTACCGCCGGCTCGCAGCCGCCGCCCGCGACCCGGCCCACAGCGAGCGGCTGCACCGACAGGTCGACGTCGTCACCGACGAGCTGCGGCGCCGCGTAGGCGGCACCTACACTCTCGCCGAGCTGGCCCGCGTGTACGCCACCTCGGACAAGTGGGCCCGTCATGCCGTCGAGGAGCGCGCTGCGACCCCCGGCTGGGCGCGCACCCTTTCCGTCGTCGGCGACGCCGCCTTCCACATCTACGCGCGCGGCGCGCTGGACTACCGGCCGTGAGCAGCCTCGAGCAACCGAGCCGCCGACGCCCCGCGCCACGACGGAGACGATGGCCGCGACTCGTCCTCACCGTGGTCGCAGCCGCGCTGCTGCTCGCAGTGGGGATCGCCGTCGGCCAGGCGCTCGACGACGGCCCGGAGCCGGGCGTCACGCAGACGTCCGTCCGCACGCTCGAGCCCCTGCCGCAGGAGCCCGCGACCAC
>DAIOGR010000090.1:0-5920 GCA_036745155.1 Gaiella sp. | reverse complement strand
GCCAGGCTGATCCAGATGCCGACGCCCCGGCCTGCAAAGAAGAAGTCGTCCGGGATCGAGAACACGCGGACGAGCACGAGGACCGTGGCGATCGAGCCGAGCGCGATCGTGACGAGGCTCTCCGGCACCGCCGCCGGCATCTCCACGCCGATCTCGCGCAACGCCACGACCAGGACGACGAGCACCCCGACGGCGAACACGAGCTTGCCGAGCGTGCCCGTGTTCCAGCCCGTCACCGACACGGTCACGCCCTCGCTGGGGCCCGTGTACCAGCCGGTGAACGCCGAGACTGCCAGCACCAACCCCGCGAGCAGGCAGAGCCGGTCGCCGATGCCGAGCATTCCCCGGTCGAGGACGGCACGGCCAGAGGATCCGGGAACAGTCATGCAGGACAGTATGGGCAATCCGACGGCCGGAGTCACTGAGAACACGTCGCAGGGCGACGCTGCCCGCCGTCGGACGACCGCCCTCGTCGGCTGCGCTCTACACTGCTGCCGTGGCGCAGCGCCTGCCTGACGTGACCCCGGAGGATTTGCCGCCGGCCGACGAACCACCGCTCGACCCCTTGGCCGTCCGTGACGCCTACCGGCTCCATCGCGCACGCCGCAAGGCGCGAATCGAGCATCACCGGCGGACGAAGCGGGCGGGCATCCGCTTCTGGCTCGTCCTCGTCGTCCTGCTCGTCGCCAGTGTCGTCGTCGCCGTCACCATCTGGCACGAGATCCAGCAGCTGTTCGGTCTCTAGCCCCCGTGGCCGCGTGACCAGCCCGCGCCGCCTCGGAGCCCTCGTCTTCCTCGCCGGAGCCGGATCGCTCGCCACGGAGATCGCCGCGTCCCGGCTGATCGCCCCCTCCTTCGGCTCCTCCACCGTCGTCTGGGCGAACCTGATCGGCGTCGTACTCGCCGCTCTCGCGGCGGGCTACTGGCTCGGCGGCCGCATCGCCGACCGGTGGCCCGAGCAGACACTGCTCGGGTGGATCGTGGTCGCCGCAGCCGTGCTCGTCGCGGCCACCCCGTTCGTGGCCCGTCCGTTTCTCGACAGCGTCTCCGCCGGGCTCGACGAGGTGTCAGCCGGCACTGCCGTCGGCTCCTTCTTCGCCGTGGTGCTCGTGTTCGCGCCGCCGGTCGTGCTGCTCGGGGCTGTGGCGCCCTTCGCCATCCGCCTCGCCGTCACCGACGTCGCGACCGCCGGCGCGGCCGCCGGCCGCCTCTATGCGCTGTCCACGGTCGGCTCGCTCGTCGGCACCTTCGTCCCGGCGCTCGTCACGATCCCGTGGATCGGCACGCGGCGGACGCTGCTCGCGATCGCCGTGCTGCTGGCCCTCGCGGGAGCTCTGCTCGCGGGCCGCCGTGCGCTACTCGTCGCTGCCGGCGCCGCCGGGCTGACGTTGCTGTCGCCCGGGGCGATCAAGGCGGAGCCGGGAGTGCTGTTGGAGGAGGAGTCTGCCTATCAGTTCGTCCAGGTGGTGGAGCGCCCGGACGGAAGCAGGGTGCTGCACCTCAACGAGGGTGTCGCCGTGCACTCGGTGTGGCGGCGTGACGACGTGCTGACGGGCGGGGAATGGGACGCGCCCCTCGCCGTGCCCGGTCTGGTCGGTCGCCCCCTTCGTCGCGTCGCGATCCTGGGGAACGCCGGTGGCACCACCGCGCGGGCGCTCGGCCGCTACTACCCCGCCGCCGCGATCGACGGCGTCGAGCTCGACCCGGCCGTCACGCGGGCCGGCCGGCGGTTCCTGGGGCTGGGCGACAATCTGCGGCTCACCGTCCATCACACGGACGCCCGTCCCTACCTGCGCGCAAGCCGGTCGCGCTACGACCTGATCGTCGTCGATGCCTACCGGCAGCCGTACGTCCCCTTCTATCTTGCGACCCGCGAATTCTTCCGGCTGGTGCGGCAGCACCTCGCGCCGGAGGGGGTCGTGGTGCTCAACGTGGCCACCGTGCCGGGCGACGACCGGCTCGCCGACGGCGTCGGCGGGACGCTCGCGGTGGAGCTGCCCCAGGTCCTCTCGTGGCCGGCGCTCCGGTTCAACACCTTTCTCGTAGGGCTGGAGCACGCGCTGCCCAACGACGAGATCGCCCGCCGGCTGTCGCGCGGGCCTCGCCCGCTCGCGCCTCTCCGCCGCCTGCTCCGGCGTGACGCCCGCCCCGTGCGCGCCGCGAAGCGTCCCTGGACGGACGATCGCGCCCCCGTGGAGTGGGCCACGGATCGGATGATCCTCGGGTATGCAGCGGGCGGCGGCCGCGACGCCTTCGACTACTTCCCCACACGTCCGTGATCGCCCTGACGAGAGAGGACGGGGAGGGCCCTCTGCGGATCGGTCACCGCGGGGCCGCGCTGCTTGCCCCCGAGAACACGCTGCGCTCGTTCCGCGCGGCTGCCGAGCTGGGCGTCGACCTGATCGAGTTCGACGTGCTCGACCTGCCGCGAGGGCCTCTCGTCATCGCCCACTCCGACCATCTCGACGAGGTGAGCCACGGCGTCGCGGGCGGCCGGGTGCGGGATCACACGCTCGCAGAGCTGCGCCGGGTCGCGCCCGAGCTGCCCACGCTCGACGAGGCACTCGCCTTCTTCGTCGAGGAGGCGCCCCAGGTCGGGCTCCACGTCGATCTGAAGCTGAGAACGCGCCTCGACGAGCTCGCAGCCTCACTTGCCCGGCACGGGCTCGAGCGGCGCACCGTCGTCAGCTGCTCCCATGCGCCCAGCCTGCGCGCCCTCTCCCGCGCTGCCCCAGGGGTGCGAATCGGCCTGACCTATCCCGAGGACCGGCTCTCGATCTCGCGGAGGCCCGCGCTCTGGCCGGTCGTCGAGCTCGGCCTGTCGGCGATGCGCGCCTCCGTCCCCTACCGGCTGGGACGGCTGGTGCGCGGCGCCGGGGCAAGCGCCCTGATGCTGCAGCACCGTCTCGTGACGGCCGCCGCCGTGGAGCGCGCTCACACGAGCGGCATCCCGGTGCTCGCCTGGACGGTGGACGAGCCGGCCGACCTCGCCCGCGTCGTCCGGGCAGGTGCCGATGGGGTGATCACGAACGACCCTCGTATCTTCGTGGCTACACTGACAACGTGAGGCGCGGGGCACAGATCGCCGCCGTTTGTGCCTGCGGCGTCGCGGGTCTCGTGGCTGCGGTCCTGCTCGCGGTCGTGCCGGCGGCGGGCGCCGACGACGGCACGGGAACCACGCCGACTACGCCTACCGACACGACGACGATCCCGACCGCGCCGACGACGACCGGTGAGACGACGACGACCGCGCCGGCACCGCGTCCCAGGCCACAGCCGCGTGGCCCCAAGGTGATCGCCGCAGGGGTCACGGTGGGTGGGACGCTCGTGGGAGGGCTCACCGCCGTCGAGGCGCGGGAGATCGTGAAGGAGCGCTTCGCGAAGCCGCTCAAGCTCGTGATCGGATCCGGTGCGAAAGTCGTCGTGACGCCCCAGGAGCTCGGCGCCGCAGCCCACCTGAAGGAGGCACTCGAGCTGGCGGTGCGCGTCAGGCGCGCAGGATTCGTCGTACCGCTCAAAGTCGACGTGCAGCGCGCCAAGGTGGAGCGCCTCGTCGCCCGGCTCGCCGAGCAGTACCGACGCGAGCCGGTCGACGCGCAGCTGAGGATTCGTGACCTGAAGCCGTTCGCGACCGAGGAGGTGCCCGGCCGGCGTGTCAAGGAGCTGATCGCCACGCGGACGATCGTCAAGGCGCTGAAGACGCACGAGCGCACGCCGGTGCAGCTGCCGCTCGAGGAGATCAAGCCTGCCGTCACGGCCGACGATCTCGGCAGGGCGATCGTGATCCGCCGCGGCTCCAACGAGCTGCTCCTCTACAGGGTCGCCAGGAAGCCAAAGCTGATCCGCGAGTTCCAGATCGCCACCGGCCGTTCCGAGTACCCGACGCCGCTCGGCCGCTTCGAGATCGTGACGAAGCAGGAGAACCCCTGGTGGTACCCGCCGACAACCTCGGATTGGGCGCAGGGCAAGGAGCCCGTGCCGCCCGGGCCCGGCAACCCGCTCGGCACCCGTTGGATGGGCATCTCCGCGCCGTACGTGGGGATTCACGGCACCCCCGACGCCGCCTCGATCGGCTACTCCGCCTCCCACGGCTGCATCCGCATGCTGATCCCCCAGGTCGAGTGGCTGTTCAAGCAGGTCGAGGTCGGCACACCCGTGTTCATCATCCCCGCGTGACGAGCCCGGACCACACAGCCGGCACTGGTCGCGGCACCGCCGGCCGCGCGAAGACCGTCGGACAGGTCATCGCGATCACAGCCGTTGCCGCGCTGCTCGGGCTCCTCGTATGGAAGGTCGCCAAGGGCAACGACGGTGGCGTGGCGGGCGCACTCGCCAAGGGCGACAACCCGGTCGCCCCGGCGTTCACGCTCCCGCGCATCGACGCGACGGGAGACCTCGCCATCGCCTCGCTGAAAGGCAAGGCGGTCGTCGTCAACTTCTGGGCGTCGTGGTGCCTCCCCTGCAAGGACGAGGCTCCGTTCCTCCAGAAGACCTACGAGCAATACCGAGAGCGCGGCCTCGTCGTGCTCGGCGTCGACGCGCAGGACTTCCGCCAGGATGCGAAGCGGTTCATGCGGCGGTTCGGCATCACCTATCCCGTCGTGTACGACGGTGAGGGCTCGACGCTCGGCAAGTGGGGGGTGGCGGGCTTCCCGGAGACCTTCTTCGTCGACCGGCAGGGGCGTCTCGTGGGCGAACGCATCGCCGGGGGAGTCGATATCGAACGCAATCGGGACACGTTCGACCGCGGCGTCCAGCTGGCGCTCGGCGGGCAGTGAGGCTCGCCGCCGCCGCGATCGTCGCCGCCGCGCTCCTCGTCGGGGCAGCGCCGACGCTCGCAGGGGCCGGGCCGAATCCCGCGGATCTCGAGGCCGAGATCGTCTGCCCGACGTGCAAGACGACGCTCGACCAGTCGAACTCGCCGATCGCCGCCCGCATGAAGGCGTTCATCCGGGAGCGGATCGCCGCCGGTGACACCGCCGCCCAGATCAAGGCACAGCTGGTCGACCAGTTCGGCCCCGCCGTCCTCGCCGAACCGCCCAGGCGCGGATTCGACCTGCTGGCGTGGCTGCTCCCGCTCGGCGGCCTGGCCGTCGGCGCGGTTGCCGTCGGCGCGCTGGCGTGGTCGTGGAGCCGTCGGCGGGCCGACGACGAGCCGGCGCCACCGCTCGGCCCCGACCTGGAGCGCAGGGTCGACGACGAGCTCGCCCGCTTCGAGGACTGAGCGCGTGAGCGTCACCGAGCTCCCCGTCGCACTGCTCGCCGGCTTTCTCTCGTTTCTCGCGCCCTGCGTGCTGCCGCTCGTGCCCGGCTACCTGTCCGCCGTCTCCGCGGTCGAGGCCGACCGGCTCGGTGAACGCGGCTCCGCGCGGCGCGTGGTGCTCGCGAGCATCCCGTTCGTGCTCGGCTTCACCGCCGTGTTCGTGCTGCTCGGCGTCGGCGCCCAGCTCGTCGGCGGCAGCCTTCTGCGCGACCAGTTCCTGCTGGAGAGGATCGCCGGCTTCGTGCTCGTCGTCTTCGGCTTCGCCTTCATGGGCCTGCTGCCGTGGCCGGAGCGGCTGCTCGGAGCCGGGCTGCTCCAGGAGGCGCGCAGCCGCGGTTCCCGCCTCGCGCTCGGCGGGGCGTTCGCGATCTGCGCCGCACCGTGCATCGGGCCCGTGCTCGCAGCCATCCTCGTGCTCGCCGGATCATCCGACACCGCCCTGCAGGGCGCGCTCCTGCTGGCGGTCTACTCGCTCGGCCTCGCCATCCCGTTCGTGCTCGCAGGCGCCATCTTCACCCGGGCGATGGGGGCGTTCCGGTGGCTGCGCGACCACTACACCGCCATCCAGTTCGTCAGCGGCGCCATCATGGTCGCACTCGGGCTGCTGCTCTTCTTCGAGCGCTTCTACATCCTCCGCATCTACCTCAACCGCTTCCT
>DAIOGR010000089.1:0-7759 GCA_036745155.1 Gaiella sp. | reverse complement strand
CCAGCGGGTGCCACAGTGATCGGCTCCGCGACGCTCCATCCTCAACGACCGGGTGGTTCGGCTTTTAGCCGGCCTAGACCCATGCCGGTCGACTTGCAGAGGACTTTCGAGCGAAGGGAAACCCATGTCTCGTACTTCGAAGAAACGCTGGGCGTTCGGCGGCTTGGTCGCCGGCATCTGCGTGATGGTCGCGCTTGTCGTCAGTCTCGGCGCCGGCGCGGGAACAACAGCGGTTGCGGCGGCGCCACAGGATACGTCGCCGCCGACGGTCACGGGCACTGCTCAGGAAGGCAAGACGCTCGTCGGGAAGAGGGGCCAGTGGAGCGGCAGCCCGACGGACTACAACGACTACTGGGTGCGTTGCGACAAGGACGGTGGTAGCTGCGCCAACATCAGCGGCGCCAACGACCGCAACGGCTACGTGCTCAAGGGCGTCGATGTCGGCAACACGCTCCGGTTCAAGGTGAAGGCGACGAACGCGGACGGCAGCACGTTCGCCTCGTCGGTACCGACAGCCGTCGTCACAGCCGCCACGGTGCCACCGCCGCCCGTCACCAACGGCTGTGCGAAGACAGGTGGGACGATCCCGGTCGCGGGCGTCTCGGCTCCCGCGCGGCTGACGATCGACCAGACGCAGATCAGCCCCAGCACGATCAACTACAGCACCCGCTCGCTGACGGCCCGCTTCCACATCAGTGCCTGCAAGGGCTCGGTCGAAGGGGCGCTCGTGTACGTGACGGCCGTCCCGTACGGCCAGTTCGCGATTCCGAACGAGCAGGCCACCGGATCCGACGGCTGGGCGACCCTGCAGTTCAGCGCGCAGGCGGGCTACCCGGTCAGCACCAAGCAACAGCTGCTCGTCATGTTCGTCCGTGCCCGTAAGTCCGGCGAAGACCTCCTCGGCGGTATCTCCACTCGCCGCCTCATCTCCTTCCGCGTCACCAACGGATGAGCTGAAAGCCCACGACACGTCTCCAGCGAAGAACGGAGCCGCCATGGCATCGACGCAAACCGGCCTTGTCGACACGAGCGACGAGACACGCGGGCTCGAGGCGGGAGGCGACCGCACGCTCGCACGAAGCTGACCACCCATCGGAAAGCCGGCAGACGCCGGGAATATCCAAGGAGGAACGACATGCTCGCATTCGCCGGAACCGGCTACGGATTGATCGGCATCCTCGTCATCATTCTGTTGGTCGTCCTCATCTTCAGGTTCATGCGTCGAGCGTAGCGGCACGAGCGCGCCGCTACTGACGCCGGAGAGGGGGACGCGATCCCGTCAGGAAGGCGTCGTCAGCGGCGCGTAACGGAGGGTGGTCACTGCAGGGTGCCGTGAAGGGGCTCGGTTCAGGTAGTCGCGTCCGCCGTGGAGCATCTTGGCGCGGCAGTGGTCAGGAACGACGATCTCGACCGCTTCGACGCTCGTGCAGGACCACGGCGGCGCCGTCTCACACGCTGTCACTCCCGACGCCCAGCCCCTGCTGCCCGACGGGGTAGACTGGCTGGCAGCCTCCGAGGACAGATGGCCGACAACGACCTCCAGCATCTGCGCGTCCTCATCGCGAACGAGAAGCGCGACCGGCTGGAGCTGCTCGCACAGGTCGTGATCGGGCTCGGGCACGACGTGATCGCCCGCGAGATCTACGTCAAGGAAGTCGGCAGCGCCACGGCGAGGGAGAACCCCGACGTGGCGCTCGTCGGGCTCGGGTCGAGCTCGGAGCATGCCCTCGATCTGATCTCGGAAATCGTCCGCGAGGCCTCCTGCCCGGTGATCGCGATCCTCCACGCCGACGACCCCGCCTACATCCACGAAGCCGCCAAGCGCGGCGTCTTCGCCTACATCGTCGACGGCAGCCCCGACGAGCTGCAGAGCGCGATCGACATCACCCTGCAGCGCTTCAGCGAATACCAGAGCCTGCAAGGAGCATTCGGGCGCCGGGCCACGATCGAACAGGCCAAAGGCATTCTCATGGCCCGCCACTCGATAGGCGCAGACGCAGCCTTCGAACGGCTCCGCGACCACTCCCAGCACAACGGCCGCAAACTCGCCGACGTCGCCTCTGCCGTCGTCGAAAGCCACCTCCTGCTACTCCCCCCGGCACCGCAGCCAAGCCAGCCGAGTCCGTAGCGACCCTCCGGGTAGCCCCGGTCAGGCTGTGCGCCCGGCCCGAATCCCGACCGCCAGCTCTGAGCCCTCGCTTCGACACGGGGTTTCGTCGTCTCCGACGCCGTACCCCGCGTTCTCGCCGCGAGCGGGCAGGGTCGTCGTGCGCGGATGCTCCGGATACACTGGCCGCAGGGGCCATATGCGTGAACTGACCGTCTACGGTGTGAGCTTCGATCTCGTCGGCAAGCAGCCGATCGTGTTGCTGAAGACGCAGGACGGCAACACGTTCCTGCCGATCTGGATCGGCCATCCCGAGGCCGCGGCGATCCTGATGAAGCTGCAGGGGAGCGAGCCGCAGCGGCCGATGACCCACGATCTCGCCGCCGCGATCATCGGGTCGCTCGACGCGGAGATTCGCCGTGTCACGGTGACCGAGCTGCGCGAGAACACCTTCTACGCCAGCATCACGATCGTGCAGAACGGCTCCGAGATCGAGATCGACTCGCGCACCTCCGACGCGATCGCGCTCGCCCTGCGCACCGACGCGAAGATCTTCGCCGCCGACGAGGTGATCGAGGAGTCGGGCGTCGAGTTCGAAGGGGACGAGGAAGAGGCGAGCCGCCAGCTGATCGGCCAGCCCTCCCTCGCGGACCTCGACCCGGCGGAATTCCGCCGCTTCCTCGACGAGGTGACGCCGGAGGACTTCGCCACCGACCCGGAAGAGGAAGTGGAGGAGGAAGAGGAGCCGTAGGCCGCAGTTGGTGCCCCCCGGGGTGACGCGCGGGCTACGGCGCGGCGCCGAGCTCGCGCTTGGTCAGATCGAGCAGCTCCGTCACCAGCCGGTCGAGGCCTGCCGGCGAGAGGGATCCCTTGCTCGCGGCTGCGAGACGCTCCCGCAGCAGCAGCTCGCGGCCCGGGTCGACGGTGTCGAGCCCCAGTTCTCGCTTCAGCTGCCACAGCTCGGCCACCAGGTCGAGCCGGCGGTTCACAGCCGCGACGATGGCCTCGTCGTTGAGCGCGATCTGCTCGCGGACGGCGTCGAAGCGGTCTCTCACGACGCGCTCACCGTGACGGCGGCGATCAGCGCGCCGGCGTTGAAGATGCCGTGCAGGATCATGGGCGGATAGAGGCTATCGGTCTTCCAGCGCAGCCAGCCGAGGATGGCGCCGAACAGCGACAGCACCGGAAGCGCCACTATGAGGCCGTGCGCGAGCCCGAACGCGAGGGCCGTCGCCATCACGGCGACGGCCGGGCCCCACGCCGACGAGATCAGGCTGAACCCGGCGCCGCGGAACACGTACTCCTCTACGAGCGGGGCGAACAGGGCGACCACGACGAAGTTCGCGACGAACGGGGCGGCTCGGCTCCCGTCCCAGCCGTCCGGGACGAGCCCCTGCTCCTCGCCTGCCTTCAGGAACCGGCCCAGGATCCCGCCCGCGACCATGACCGCAACGAGCGATCCCACGATGAGCGCGCCGGCACGGCCCCACGACGCTGGTCGGCGCAATCCCACGGCGGTGCGTCCGAGCGGCCGCCCGATCGCGATCGCCACAGCCGCCATGAACAGGTACTGGATGGCGCCGCCGATCGCCGTCGACCATTTGAAGAGGACGTCGTTCGCAGGCCCGCCCGAGTCCGCGAAGCGGGCGGCGTAGCCGAGCGTCGCGAGAGCCGCCACGAATCCGCACCAGGCGATCAGCCTGCCGTAGGTGGTGCCGTTGCCCGGGGCGGGAGAGCCGACAGGCGCGTCCGTCATCGGCGGCCGCTGCTCACGAGACCCAGTACCACAGCGCCCATCTGAGCACATAGACGCCGAGCAGCGCGGCGGAAGCCGCCGACACCAGGACCGTCTGGCGTCGCCCTTCCACCACCGTGGCGAGCGCCATGAAGCAGGGGAACGCCACGAGCGAGAGCCGTGGAAAGGAGTAGAGGCCGCCGAGCCGGTCCGAGGGAACCGCCATCGCGAGCCCCAACACTCCGAGGGCATAGAGGCCGTACGCCGCCCCCAGCCGCCTCCAGGCGAGCACGGCGAGCGCCGTCATCACGACCGCGAAGGCGAGCTCGACGAGGTCGCCGTCCGCAGCCGCCTGCAGCGGCCCGCCCAGCGGCCCCAGTTGCGACAGGTGCCGGTCCCACTGGTCCTCGGCGTCGAGGAACGCCAGGGGGTGCCCCACCCACAGCCACAGGGCGAGGGGGTAGAGGAGGAACAGGCCGATCGGCACGGCCAGCACGCCAAGTCGCGCCCCCCGTTCGGGGCGCTGCCACGCGAACACGACGAGCGCCGGCAGGAGCGCCGCGCCCTGCGGCCGGGTCAGGAGCGCCAGTCCCGCGAGCGCGGCTGCCCAGCCGAGCCTGCCCCGCTCTGCGGCCAGGAAGCACCCGACCGCGAGCGCGAGGAAGAGCGACTCGCTGTAGACCACCCCGAAGAACAGCGACATCGGGGCGACCGCCAGAAAGAGGACGGCACGGTACGCGCCGGACGGGCCGAGCCGCAGCAGCGAGAGCCGGTGCAGCAGCACAAACGCGGCGGCCCCCGCGACGAGGGAGACGGCGGCGCCGGCCACGAGGAAATGACCCGCGAAGGCGCGCCCGAGCGCGCCGGTGAGCAGGGGGTAGAGCGGGAAGAACGCAGGCGACGCCGACGGCCAGGTGTAGCCGCTCTCAGCGATCTGGAGGAACCAGTTGCTGTCCCAGCGGGCGAGGACGCCGACGAGTGTCCCGGCGTCGTGCAGCCGTGCGGTGTCCCAGGCGCCCCGCTCCGGGTTGAGCCGGTGCTCGAAGAGCAGGACCGTCGCCGCGGCCAGCGCCCAGATCGCGGCCCTGCTCCAGAGGAAGATCCGCAGCGCAGGCCAGGCAGTGCGACGACCGGCCTCCACCCGGGCACTGTAGCGGGGCGTGCCCGGAGGCTCGTCGCCGGGTGTCGAACGGGATACGGCGTGGCTACCATCGTCGGATGACCTCGCCCCGTCGTGGCCGGCCGCCGCGGGACTTCGACGACCTCGTGCTGCGCCGCCGGCGGCGGAGGCGCCGTCGGCACCCGCTGTTCGTCGCTCTCGGCGCCCTCGCCGTGATCGTCGCGATCGCGGTCGTCGGTGCCGGCGCCGGGGTCTACGCCTTCGGCTCCTCCTGCGATCTCGGCTCGCTGCGCGAGGTGCGGATCGGCGAGAACTCGTTCGTCTATGCAGCGGACGGGTCGCTGCTCGGCGCCATCCCCGCCGAGCGCAACCGGCAGGTGGTGCCGCTCTCGCGGGTGAGCCCGTGGATCGCGAAGGCGACCGTGGCGATCGAGGACAGGCGCTTCTACGAGCACGGAGGCATCGATCCGCAGGGCATCGCCCGTGCCGTATGGGCCGATGTGAAGGCGCGCGAGGTCGTGCAGGGCGGGTCGACGATCACCCAGCAACTCGTCCGCAACCTCTACATCTCGAACGAGCGCACCGTGCAACGCAAGCTCAAGGAGGCGTGCCTGGCGCTCAAGCTCAACGACGTGTGGCCGAAGGAGAAGATTCTCGCCTCGTACCTCAACCAGGTCTACTACGGCAACCTCGCTTACGGCATCGAGGCGGCCGCGCAGACGTACTTCTCGAGGTCGGCCCGCGACCTGAACCTGCGGCAGGCTGCGCTGCTCGCAGGGCTGACGCAGGCCCCCTCCGCGTACGACCCCTTCGTCGACCCGGAACGAGCCCTGGGACGCCGGGACGAGGTGCTCGACGCGATGAGGGACGAGGGCATCCTCACGGCCGTGCAACACGACTGGGCTGTGCGCTCCCGCAACCTCGCTCTCCGGCCCGGGCGGTTGTACAAGGACATCCGCGAGCCGTACTTCTTCGGGTACGTGCGTGACCGCCTGATCGAGCAGTATGGCTCGCAGACGGTGCGCTCCGGCGGGCTCCGCGTCTACACGACGATCGTGCCGCGCTGGCAGAAGGCAGCACAGGCGGCGATCCGGGAGACGCTGACGGAGCCGGGCGACCCGGCCGCCGCCGTCATCTCGATCGAGCCGGACACGGGCGCGATCCGGGCCATGACGGCGGTTGTGCCCGGCCGCCGCCACAACCAGTTCAACCTGCTCTCCCAGGCGCGCCGCCAGCCGGGGTCGACGTTCAAGACCTTCGTGCTCACCGCCGCCGTGGACAAGGGGATCGACCCCGACACGAGCTACTACGTCTCTGCCCCGTTCACCTATCGGCCCGTCGAAGAGGGGAGCTGCGAGGACGGCAAATGGTGGTGCGTGAAGACGTACGACTCGAGCTACCACGGGTGGACCTCGATCACGCGCGCGACCCTGAGGTCGGACAACACCGTGTACGCCCAGCTGACGCTCGACGTTGGGCCGGACAGGGTTGCAGCCATGGCCCGCAAGCTCGGGGTGCGGTCGCCACTCGACGTGAACGGCCGCTACGTCCCCTCGATGGGCCTCGGGACGATCGCCGTCTCCCCACTGGACATGGCGTCGGCGTACGCGACCCTCGCGGCCGGCGGCGTCTACTCCGAGCCGACCGGCATCCGCAAGGTGGTGCTGGCGAGCGGCCGCGAGGACACGGAGGCCGGATGGGGCACCCCGAAGCGCTCCCGCGCGATCCCTGACTGGGTGGCCTACGAGGTGACGAAGATCCTCGAGGACAACGTCAGCTACGGCACGGGCACACGCGCAGCCCTCGGGCGGCCCGTGGCGGGGAAGACGGGCACGACGGACAAGCATGCCGACGCGTGGTTCGTGGGCTACACGCCTGACCTCTCGACCGCCGTCTGGATGGGCTATCAGGCCGGAGAGATCCCGATGGAGAACGTCCACGGCATCTCCGTCTCGGGAGGCAGCTTCCCCGCGGAGATCTGGCGGCGAACGATGGAGCGCACGATCGGGCTGCGTGAGCCGAAGGACTTCCCCGTGCCGAGGACGGAGCCCAGGTGGGAGCCGTTCCAGCGTGGGAGGTGGGCGCTCACGTACGACCCGTACTACGTCGCCCCGACGACAACGACGACGACGGAGACGACCGAGACCGGCACCACCGCGGGCGACAAGAAACCACGGGCAGACAGCAGACCGTTCTCGCCGGTAGGGCGACCGTGATCACCATCCCGTGACCCGTCGCCCGGGAGCGCTTGCCGCCGGGGCCGGCACGCTCGCCTTCGTCGTCGTCGCCTGCGCTCTCGCCTGGCGAGGCGACTCGCCTCTCGTTCCCCGCGACGGCGGCGCCGAAGTCGGCTCGGCGGGGCTCTTCCTCGCTCTGCTGGCGGCTGCGTTCGCCGTGTACGCGGCGGGGCTCGTGTGGATCCGCAGCACGGCCCCGCCCCTGCTCGCAACGGTGCTGGTCGCGGCAGCGATCCAGCTGGCGCCTCTGGGGGCTCCGCTCCTGCTCTCGACCGATGCGTGGAGCTACTGGTCGTACGGGTGGATCGCCGCGCGGGGTGAAGGGAACCCGTACGTCGACACGCCCAGCGAGGTGCCCGGCAACCCGGCCCTGCCTCACATGGGCGCGGCCTGGGTGGACACCACATCCGTGTACGGGCCGGCGTTCACCCTCCTCTCGGAGCCGCTCGCGCTCGCGGCAGGCTCGTCGGAGCAGTTCGCAGCCTGGAGCTACAAGCTCCTGGCGGGCCTGTCGGTGCTGGCGGCGGCGGTGCTGGCGGGGCGCCTCTCCCGCCGCCGCT